>NZ_BACZ01000532.1 GCF_000333375.1 Curtobacterium sp. B18 | reverse complement strand
GAGCTCTACCGAGCAGCGAGAACGCGAAGGCGTCGGCAGCGCCGAGCGTCGCCGCGAGCCGCGCACCCTCGACGCTCGACACCGCCGACCTGTCCGGCACGTGGACGGTCGGCGGCGACTCGGAGGCTGGGTACCGCGTCCACGAAGTCCTCAACGGCTCGGACGTCACCGTCACCGGACGCACCGACCGCGTCACCGGCAGCGCCACCGTCGACGGCACCGCCATCACGAAGGCCACCATCGCCGTCCAGGTCGCCGACATCACCACGGACTCGGCCCAGCGCGACTCGTACTTCCGCGACTCGGCACTCGACACGTCCGCGTTCCCCACCGCGACCTTCACCCTCACCGAGCCGATCGCGGACGCGGTCCCCTCCGGCTCCGGCACGACGAAGGTCGAGGCCACGGGCCGGCTCACCCTGCACGGGGTCACCAAATCGGTCACCGCGACGCTCGAGGTCGGGCTGAACGGCGACGGCGTCGACGTCTCCGGATCGATCCCGGTCACCTTCTCGGACTTCGGCGTGCAGGCGCCCAGCCTCGGCTTCGTGCAGGTCGACGACGCGGGTGCGGTCGAGTTCCTCGTGCACGCCACCCCTGCGAACTGACGCGCGCGACGCGCGTCACGCCGTCGACGTGACCACCTGACGGCCAGGAGGCGCGGTGCCGGCCCGCACTGCACCTCCCGTCCCGCACGCGCGTGCGTGCGCCCCGAGCGTCATCCCGCTCCGTCCCAGATGTGCGTGCGTCCGGGGCGTCGTCCCGCTGTCGTACGACAGCGGCGATGTCGCAACCGCGCGCCTGCAACCGTTGCGCCCGCAACAAACGACCCCTGCGCTGTCGTACGACAGCGGCCATGTCGCAACCGCGCGCGTGCAACCGTTGCGCCCGCAACAAACGACCCCTGCGCTGTCGTACGACAGCGGCCATGTCGCAACCGCGCGCGTGCAACCGTTGCGCCCGCAACGAACGACCCCTGCGCTGTCGTACGACAGCGGCGATGTCGCAACCGCGCGCGTGCAACCGTTGCGCCCGCAACGAACGACCCCTGCACTGTCGTTCGACGTCGGGCGTGTCGTTCCGAGTCGGCCCAGGGGCCCTGCCCCGCCCGATCCAGCCGCTCGCGTCTACCCCCGGGCGTCGCCCGCGACGACGAGGTCGCGCACCACCCCGGGCAGCTGCTCGATCAGTGCCGTCATGGTGAACGGTCCGCCGCCGGACGCCCGCCGTGCCGCGATCCCGTGGACCACCGCCGCGGTCGCCGCCAGGTGGGCGAGGTCGGACGGCGTCAGCGTGGACCCGGACGCCTCGGCGGCTCCCTGACGGGCCGCGACCAGCGCCCCGAGCACCCCGCCGAGCACGTCCCCGGCGCCGGCGGCCGCGAGCCACGGCGTCGCCGAGGACGCGACGAGCCGCACCGACCCGTCCGGCGTCGCGACGTGCGTGGCGGACCCCTTCAGGAGCACGACGCTCCCGGTCTGCGCGGCGGCCCGGAGCGCTGCCGCGGCCGGGTCCTGCTCGATGGACTCCCGCGACTCGTGCAGGACGCCGGCGAGCTCCCCCGCGTGCGGCGTCAGCACCGCGAGGGGCCCGAGGTCGACGAGCGGGATCGCGCCGGCGTCGACGACCACGGGGACCCCGTCGTCCGAGGCGTGCCGGAACCCCTCCGCCGTCACGTCGTCCAGGTCGTCGAGCGAGCCCGCCGAGATCCCCGAGCCGACGAGCCAGGCCTGCACCCGGCCGACCCCGGCGACGACCTCGGGACGCCGTGCGAGCACGTGGTCCGACGCACGCGACGGTCCGACGTACCGGACCATCCCGACGCCCGTGTGCACCGCCGCGTCGACACCCATCACGGCGGCTCCCGGGTACTGGTCGGAGCCCGTCGCGACGCCGAGGACCCCGCGGCGGTACTTCGTGGAGTCACCGTGCGGGGTGGTGGTCCAAAGCGGCGGCGTCGATCGGGGCGAAGGGGACGAAGTCGTTCACGACCGCCACGTTACGGTGGAGGGCATGAGCCTGTTCCCGCCCGGTTGTGTGGTGGTCTTCGACTACGGCGAGGTGATCAGCCGGACGCCGCACGCGTCCCGCGACGCGCTCGTCGCGGCGACCGGGGTGCCGGCGGACGAGCTGTTCCCCGTGTACCAGGAGCTCCGGCACGACCTCGACCGCGGCGACCTGTCCGTGCTGGCGTACTGGCGCGCGATCGCCGAGCGCACCGGCCGGACGTGGAGCACCGCCGAGATCCACCGGTTCTGGGCGATCGACTTCACCGGCTGGTTCGAGGTCGACCCGGACACCCTCGCGATCGTCGAGGAGCTGCACGACGCCGGCACCCGACTGGCCCTGCTCTCGAACGCCGGGTTCGACTTCGGCGACCCGTACCGCCGGTCCCCGATGGGCTCCCTGTTCGAGACGGTCGTGGTGAGCGCCGAGGAGCACGTCCTGAAGCCGGACGCCTCGATCTACCACGACACGTGCGAGCGACTGGGAATCGACCCGGCGCAGATGGTGTTCGTCGACAACAGGGCCGAGAACGCCGCCGGCGCGGAAGCGATCGGAGCGGTCGGCCACCACTACACGTCGCCCGCCGCTCTCCGCGCGTTCCTGCTGGGACTCGCGGACACCGGTGCGACCGCCGAGAAGGAGCCCGCGTGACGCACGCCCTGTTCGAACCGATCACCATCCGCGACCTCACCGTCCGCAACCGCATCTGGGTCTCCCCGATGTGCCAGTACTCTGCCGAGGCCCAGGACGGCCTGCCCACCCCGTGGCATCTCGTCCACCTCGGCGGGTTCGCCAAGGGCGGTGCCGGCGCGGTCGTGGTCGAGGCCACCGGTGTCGTGCCCGAGGGGCGCATCAGCCCGCAGGACCTCGGCCTCTGGAACGACGAACAGCGCGACGCGTTCCGCCCGATCGTCGACTTCATCCACGCGCAGGGGGCCGCCGCCGGCGTCCAGCTGGCCCACGCCGGCCGCAAGGCGTCGACGTTCCGCCCGTGGGAGCCGACGCACGGGTCCGTGCCGGCCGAGCAGGGCGGCTGGTCGACCGTCGCGCCGTCCGCCGTCGCCTTCGACGGGTACGCCGAGCCGCGCGAGCTCGCCGTCGAGGACATCCGCGTCGTCGCCCTCGCGTTCGCCCAGGCCGCCCGCCGTGCCGCCGAGGCCGGGTTCGACCTCGTCGAGATCCACGCGGCGCACGGCTACCTGCTGCACCAGTTCCTCTCGCCGCTCAGCAACCACCGCACCGACTCCTACGGCGGCTCGCTCGAGAACCGCGCCCGCGCGCTCCTCGAGGTGCTCGATGCCGTGCGTGCCGAGGTCGGCGAGGGCTTCCCCGTCGTCGTCCGCTTCTCGGCGACCGACTGGACCCCGGGCGGTCTGACGCTCGAGGAGACCACCGAGGTCGCCCGCTGGGCCGCCGAGCACGGCGCCGACCTCGCCGACGTGTCGACCGGCGGCAACGTGGCCAGCGCGCCGATCCCCGTCGGGCCCGGCTACCANGTGCCCTTCGCCGACGCGATCAAGCGCGACGCCGGCATCGGGACGATCGCGGTCGGGATGATCTCGGACGCGTTCCAGGCCGAGCAGATCGTCGCGACCGGCCAGGCCGACGTCGTGATGGTCGGCCGCGAGTTCCTCCGCGACCCGGCCTTCCCGCTCCGCGCCGCCGCCGAGCTCGGGGTCACGGTCGACTACGAGCCGCAGCAGTACCACCGCGCCCCCGTCACGGCGTAGGCCGGCCCGCGCGACGCGGGTCGCGCCTCCTGGACCCACCCGCGGTCCGGGAGGCGCGACCCGCATCCTGTACGTCCTCTCGGTTCCGACCCGCGCCAGGCAGTACGATGGACAGCACTGTGGACGATCCTCCGAATAGTTCCTCGCCTCACTCATCCGCCGCTCACTCGGTGAGCTGCACTCCCTCGCGGCCTGCGGGAGGTGGATCATGAGCCCGATCGACATCGTCATGCTGATCGGTGGCATCCTGCTGACGCTCGGCACCGGCGTCTTCGTCGCGTCCGAGTTCGCGCTGGTCAACCTCGACCGCGCGGACGTCGAGGCACGGCGCGACCGCGGCGAGACCGGCCTCGCGCCCGTCATCGGCGCGCTCAAGGTCACCTCGACCCACCTGTCCAGCGCGCAGCTCGGCATCACGCTGACGACGCTGCTCACCGGCTACCTGCTCGAACCGTCGGTCGCGAAGCTGCTCGAGGCGCCGTTCCTCGCGATGCGGCTCCCCGAGGCGATCGTCGAGACGGTCGGCTCGATCGTGGCGCTCGTCATCGCGACGCTGCTGTCGATGATCCTCGGCGAGCTGGTGCCGAAGAACTTCGCGCTCGCGCTGCCCCTGCAGACCGCCAAGCTCGTCGTGCCCCTGCAGGTTGCGTTCACGACGGTGTTCAAGCCGGCCGTCGCCGTGCTGAACGGCACCGCCAACGCCGTGCTCCGCGCCATGGGGATCGAGCCCCAGGAAGAGCTGTCCGGCGCCCGCAGCGCCGAGGAGCTCACCTCGCTGCTCCGTCGGTCGGCGTCCGAGGGCTCCCTCGAACAGGACACCGCGACGCTCCTCGAGCGCACCATCTCGTTCTCCGAGCTGAGCGCGAGCGACGTGATGACCCCGCGCCCGCGCCTGTCGACGATCCGGGTCTCCGAGTCCGCCGACGACGTCATCGCCCTCGCACGGCGAACCGGGTTCAGCCGGTTCCCCGTGATCGAGGAGGACGCCGACGACGTCGTGGGCATCGTGCACGTGAAGCAGGCCGTCGCCGTCCCGCGCGAGAAGCGTCCGGAGGTGCCCGTCGGCGCCCTCATGACCGACGCCGAGCGGGTCCCCGAGACGATGCCCGGCGACACCCTCCTGACCGAGGTCCGCGGTCGCGGCTACCAGATGGTGATCGTGGTCGACGAGTACGGCGGCACCGCCGGGGTCGTGACCCTCGAGGACCTCATCGAGGAGATCGTGGGCGAGGTGTCCGACGAGCACGACCGCGCGCGGATCGACGTCGTCCGCTCCCGCGACTGGCTGACGTTCCCCGGGCTGCTGCGCCCCGACGAGCTCGAGGACCGCGCCGGCGTGACCGTCCCCGAGGACGGCCCGTACGAGACCGTCGGCGGCTTCATCATGTCGACGCTCGGCCGCCTGCCGGTGGTCGGCGACGAGGTCCGGCTCGACGACGGCGTCTTCCGCGTCGAGCGCCTCGACGGCCGCCGCATCGACCGGATCCGCTGGACGCCCACCCCGCCCCCGACCCCGGCGACGGGCATCATCATCCCCGCGACGAAGACCCCAGCGACGAAGACCCCGGTCACGAAGACCCCGACGAAGGGCAGCACCCGATGAGCTCCGACTGGTGGGGCATCTTCTGGCTCGTCGTGCTGCTGCTCGGCAACGCCTACTTCGTCGCGGCCGAGTTCGCCGTCATCTCCGCCCGCCGCTCGCAGATCGAGCCACGTGCGGAGGAGGGCTCCAAGGCCGCGCAGATGACACTCTGGGCGATGGAGCACGCCACGCGCATGCTGGCCACCACGCAGCTCGGCATCACGGTCTGCTCGCTCCTCATACTCAACGTGTCCGAGCCGGCGATCCACCACCTGCTCGAGGTCCCGCTGCACCTGACCGGGTGGAGCGCCGAGGTGATCGGCACGGTCGCGTTCGTCTTCACCCTGCTGCTCGTCTCGTTCCTGCACGTGGTGTTCGGCGAGATGGTGCCGAAGAACATCTCGTTCTCGATGCCGGACCGCGCCGCGCTCCTGCTCGTGCCGACGCTCTGGTACATCGGGCACGGCCTGCACTGGGTGATCGTCGGCCTGAACGAGGCCGCGAACGCCGTGCTGCGCGTGTTCAAGGTCGAGCCGAAGGACGAGGCCGTCAGCGCGTTCACCGTGGAAGAGGTGCAGACCATCGTCGAGCAGTCCCGTCGCGAGGGCACCCTCACCGACGACGGGAAGCTCGCCCTGGCGTTCGAGTTCACCGAGAAGAAGGTCAAGGACGTCGCGGTGCCGATGGCCGAGCTCGTCACGCTCCCCGAGGACGCCACCCCCGGTGACGTCGAACGGGCCGTGGCGCAGCGCGGGTTCTCGCGGTACGTGCTCGTGGCCGAGGACGGCTCCCCCACGGGCTACGTGCACGTGAAGGACGTCATCGACCTCCGACCCGACGAGTACGACGACCCGGTGCCGCCCAAGCGCATCCGGCAGCTCATCTCGCTCTACACGGAGATGGACCTCGAGGACGCGCTCGCGACCATGCGTGCCGCGGGCCGCCACGTCGCCCGGGCGTTCGACGCCGAGGGCCGGACGCTCGGCGTGCTCTTCCTCGAGGACATCCTCGAGGAGCTCGTCGGCACCGTCGAGGACGCGACGAGGCGGCGGTAGCCGCGCGCGACTGATTGACGGGCGCGCCCCGCTCAGCGGCAACGCGAAGCGTTGCGCGGGGCGCGCCGACCGAGCCTGCGAGGGAGGACCGTGCCAGCTGGCACCGCGCCTCCCGTCCGTGGTCGCGACCACGGCGTCGGCATGCGTTTCGCGCCCAGCGACACGTCACGCGCTGCCTCGCCCGTGAGCTGTCGCTCAGCGCGAGAGTCTGGCGCGCACTACCAGCTGACGGGGAGCGGCTTGCCCTCCTCGTAGCCGGCGGCCGACTGGATGCCGACGAGCGCCCGCTCGGAGAACTCGGCGAGCGAGGACGCGCCCGCGTACGTCGCCGAGCTGCGGACACCGGTGGTGATCATGTCGAGCAGGTCCTCGACGCTCGGCCGCTCCGGGTCGAGGTAGATCGTCGACGACGAGATGCCCTCGGCGAAGAGCGCCTTGCGGGCCCGCTCGTACGGGTCGAGGCGCTCGAAGCG
>NZ_BACZ01000533.1 GCF_000333375.1 Curtobacterium sp. B18 | reverse complement strand
CGGACTTTGCTGGCTGGAGCAGCGGCGGGGCTCGGCGACTCGATGCGAAACGCTCGCGATCATCCACCGCGCCGCCGTCCGCAACGCTGTCATCGCATGGAGAACACGATCAGGAGAAGAAGCCCCGGGCTTCGTCCCCGCCGATCACCGGGCACGACCGCGCCCCGCGTCAGGCGTCGCCGGTGGCGCCGCGGTCGCCGAGCGCCCGGCGGAGCCGCGCCTCGGCGTCGTCTCCGGCTCCGGCCGCAGCGGCGGCCGCCTCGGCGTTCGCCTCGGTCACCGCACGGACGACCTCTTCGCGCTGGATCTTCACCCCGCGCGGCGCGTCGATGCCGATGCGCACGCCGTCCCCGCGGCTGTCGAGCACCGTGATGACGATGTCGTCACCGACGAGGATCCGCTCGCCGACCTTCCGCGTGAGTACCAGCACCCGTTCAGCCTAGCGACACGACGGGTACTCCCAGCAGGTCGACCGACTCCGGCGTGGCGGTCTCCCCCGCGCCGATCGCCACGACCCCCGCCACGGGCGCCCGCTCGGCGACGGTGGCGAGCATGCGTGCCGCGTCCTCGGGCTTCCGTCCGACGTCCACGACGACCCAGACCTGGTCGGGTGCGAGCCCGTCGGTGGTCCGGACGTCGTCCCACGCAGCGACCGCGAGCAGCGCGGAGCCGTCGCGCACGCCCTCGGCGCGGGCGAGGATCCCGCTCCGACGGTCGGCGGCGTCGGTCGGGCGCAGTGCGTACCGTGCCGCGAACAGCCCGGCGGCCGCATCCACGTCGTTCGGCCGTCCGACGAGGAGCACGAGGTCGCCGTCGGCGGACCGCACCGACGGCACGGGCCGGACGATCGCCCTGGCGGCGACCGCCTGCTCGGCGACCACCTCGTCGAGGAGCCGCGCCGCGCCTCCCGTCCCGACGGCGGGCCGGAGCGGCAGGGCCGACGCGACCGGCAGGCCGGTGTCGTCCTGGAGGCGCGACCCACCCGGCTCGCCGGTCCCCGCCTCCGGCAGTCCACGCGTCGGGCGCGCAGCGCTCCCCGTGATCCCGTCGGCGACGAAACCGTCGAGCACCGACGCGAACGCGTCGGCGCGCGTCGATGCGGTGCCGTCGTGCCCGGCGATGCGCGCCTCGGCGGCCTCGGCGTCGGCCAGGAGCGCGGCGATCCCCACCCGCTGCACCGGCGAGTCGCTGATGGCGACGCGGGCGGTCGGGACGTCCTCGGGGGCGGGGACCTCGACGGTCGCCTCGACGTGCGCCTTGCGGAAGAGGCCGCCGATGCCGGGGGTCGTCACGCGCTCGGCGGCGACGATGCGCGCCGCCGGACCGAACTCCGCGCGGACGGCGTTGCGGAGCTGGTCGAGCGTGGCGCCGTTACGCTGCAATCGGGTCGGCGGCACGGACCACTCCCACGGTCTCGATGGTGGAGCCCGCGGCGGTGGCCTCCTGGTAGGAGAGCACCGGCAGGCCGTTCGACTGGGCCGAGACCATGCGGTGCACGGCCGGTCGGAGCTGCGGGGCGCAGACCAGGACGGCGGACAGCCCCTGGTCCTCCACCGAGCGCACGGCGTCGCGGAGCGACCCCAGGACCTCTCGATGC
>NZ_BACZ01000534.1 GCF_000333375.1 Curtobacterium sp. B18 | reverse complement strand
CTTGGCGCCGCCGACGGCCTCGCCACGGGCGACCATGCCGGCCGTGTCGGACAGCGTGATCTGCGGCAGGAACAGTGCGAGCAGGAACGCCACCGCGATGACCGGCAGCAGGTACCAGAACACGGGCGCCAGCGAGTCGGCGTACGCGTTCACGATCCCGTCCTGCACCGCCTCGGGGAGCTTCGCCACCGTCGCCGGGTCGATGCTGCCCGCCGACGACGCCGCGTCGGTCGCCGAGCCGCCGGCGCCCCGGAACACGTCCGTGAGCGACGTCGTGAGCCGCGCGGTGAAGAGCGCACCGAACACGGCGGTGCCGAGGGAGGCGCCGACCTCGCGGAAGTAGTTGTTCGTCGAGGTCGCTGTCCCGACCTGCTCGGCCGGCACCGCGTTCTGCGCCACGAGGACGACCACCTGCATGATGAGGCCGAGCCCCGCACCGAAGACGAACAGGTAGGCGCAGATGAGCCAGATCGGGGTGTCCGCCGCGAGCTGGGTCATGGCGAGCATCGCGAGGGCGACCAGGACCGTCCCGACGATCGGGAACATCCGGTAGCGGCCGGTCTTCGTGATCAGGGTGCCGGACGCGATCGACGTGCCGATCAGGCCGACCATCATCGGCAGCATGAGGAGCCCCGAGACCGCCGCCGAGGTGCCGGACGCCATCTGCAGGAACGTCGGGACGAAGCCGATCGCGGCGAACATGCCGATGCCGAGCACGAGGCCGATGCCGGTCGCGAGCAGGAACGTGCGGTTCCGGAAGAACGACAGCGGGAGGACCGGGTCCGCGGCACGCGACTCGACGAGGACGAGGAGCGCCGCGGCCACGACGAGCCCGGCGAACCAGGCCCAGGTCTCGGGGGCGTCCCAGCCGTGGTCCTTGCTGCCGCCGAACTCCGAGAAGAACACCAGGCAGGTGGTCGCGGCGGACATGAACAGCACACCGAGGACGTCGATCCGCTTGGTGGCCTTCTTGCTCGGCAGGGTCAGCGCGAACCACGCGACGAAGAACGCCGCGATGCCGACCGGGATGTTGATGTAGAACGCCCAGTTCCAGGTGAGGTGGTCGACGAAGAAGCCGCCGAGGAGCGGGCCGCCGATCGCGGACAGGCCGAAGATCGCGCCGAGCGGGCCGAGGTACTTGCCGCGCTGCGAGGCCGGCACGATGTCCGCGATGATCGCCTGCGACAGGATCATCAGACCGCCACCGCCGAGGCCCTGCACGGCGCGGAACACCACGAGCTGGGTGAAGTCGCCGGCGAAGGCACACCCGGCCGACGCGATGGTGAACAGGGCGATCGCGATGAGGAACAGGTTGCGGCGACCGAGGACGTCACCGAACTTGCCGTAGACCGGCATGACGATGGTCGAGGCGAGCAGGTACCCGGTCGTCAGCCACGCCTGGTGCGCGACGCCGCCGAGCTCGCCGACGATGGTCGGCATCGCCGTCGAGACGATGGTCTGGTCGAGGCTGGAGAGCAGCATCCCCGCGATGAGCGCGGAGAAGATGATCCAGATCCGGCGCTGCGTGAGGAGCAGCGGCCCGTCGGTGCCTGGGCGGGCACGCTTGGTGGTGCCCGGCGCGGTGGCGCTCATTCGGTGGTGTCCTGTCCGGTCGTGGTGGCCGCCCGCATCAGGCGGAGGTTCTCGGTGAGCAGCTCGTCGAAGGGCGGGGCCGGTGGTCTCGTCGAACGCGTCGTCGAAGAACGTCTCCGCCGTCACCTGNAGCAGCCCGGCCGCGGCCTCGGTGACGAGGCGGGCACGACGGTCCGCCGGGTCGTCCCACCCGAAGCGCACACGGACGGCGGCCGTGATCCGGCCGAGCTGCACGTCGGTCGCCGAGAGGAACCGGGCGACGAGCGCCGGCTCCCGCTCGAAGACCCCGCGGACGAGGACCTCGTCGGCGCGGTCGATCCCCGCCCGGTGGAACTGGTCGATCGCCAGCGCGACGATCGAGTCGAGCGGTGGGAGGTCGGCCCGGACGACGCCGCCCGCGGCGTACGCGTCGATGGCCTCGACGTCCGCGTTGATCTCGATGCCGAGCACGGCGTCGTCCTTCGACGCGAAGTGGTTGAAGAACGTCCGCCGGGACACCCCGACCGTCTCGCAGAGCTGCTCGATCGTGAAGCCGTGCAGCCCGTGCTCGACGGTCGCCCGACGTGCCTCGACGATCATGCGTCGGCGCAGCGCGCGGGTGCGTTCGGTGGTGCTCACCGAACAAGAATTGCACTATCGCACTGAGAGTGCAATGTGCGATCGGGGTACCGCTACAGCGCCTTCTCGAAGCAGAACGACCACGGCATCGTCGCGGCGTAGGGCTCGTACACGGGGATCGGCGACCACCCGGTCTTCTCGTAGAGCGCGACGGCCTCGGGCTGCTTGTCGCCGGTCTGCAGGATCAGCCGCGCGGCACCCGACTCACGCCCGACGCGCTCCCCCTCGGCGAGCAGGGCCGTCGCGGCCCCCTTGCCACGGGCGGCGGCGAGGACGATGAGACGCTTCAGCTCGACCTCGTCCCCGAGGCGGCGGACGGCGATGTGCCCGAGGGGCTCGCCGTCGTCGTCGAGCGCGAGGATCGAGGTGATGATGGTGGCCGGGTCCACCGCGAGCGCCCGGTCGCGTTCGGCGGTGACCGCCGGGTCCTCGTCGCCGTTCGACGAGCCGTACCGCTCGTGCATCTCCTCGTCCATGCGGGCGCGGAGCGCCACGCCACGGGGGTCCTCCCACGGAACGCGTTCGATCGTGATCACGACCGTCGATCCTGTCACGGATGCCGCCGTCGGCGCGACGTGGGCACGGAGCGCACGGCCGTCCTCGAGGCGCGGATCGCCCCCTGCACGGCCGTCGCGTCCGTCAGACGGTGATCGACTCGCCCGCGGGCAGGATGCGGATCGGCACCGGTCCGAGCCCGTCCGGGCCGAGGAACCGCGCGGCGGACTGCTGGCCGAGCTCGCTCAGCATCGCCTCGTGGATCTGCACGGCGCGCTCGGGCGCGACCTCGCGGACGTAGTCGACGGCCTCGGCGGTGCTCGTCCACGGCCCACTGGTCGGCAGGAGGAGGGTCTCGACCGGGACACCGGGCACGAGGTACGCGTCACCGGGGTGGAAGACGGTGCCGTCCACGAGGTAGCCGACGTTCGCGATCGTGGGGACGTCGCGGTGGATGACGGCGTGCTCCTCGCCGAAGACCTGCACCGAGAACGGTCCGACCTCGAACGCGTCGCCGGCGCTGACCGCGACCACGCGGCCGTCGTACGCGCCGAGCTGCTCGACGATCGCCGCCGGTCCGCGCACCACGAGGGTGTCGTCGGCGTCGAGCCCGGCACGGACGGCGTCGATGTCGAAGTGGTCGGGGTGCTCGTGCGTGACGAGGACCGCGGTCGCGGCACGGACGAGGTCGGCCGCCTCCGGCGTGAACGCGCCCGGGTCGATGACGAGGGTGGTGCCGTCCTGCTCGAGGACGACCGTGGCGTGGTTGTACTTCGTCAGCTGCATGCCGAAAGTCTACAACTGTGTTGTAGGCCTCTGTCCGGCGCACGGTGAGGAAGCGTTCAGTCCGCCCGTCGTGCGATGCGTTCGAACAGCTCCGGCAGCCGCTGCAGCACCGCGCGCTCCTCGTCGTCGAGCTCCTCGCGCAGGGCGGCCGCGAGCCAGTCCGCACGTGCGTCCATCTCGTCCTGCAACACGGTTCGGCCCGCAGCGGTGATGCCGATCACCGACACCCGGCGGTCGGTGTCCGAGGCCGCGCGCTCGACGAGGCCGAGGTCGGCGAGCTCGGCGACCGTCCGGGACTGCCCCTGGTGCTTCACGCCGCGCCGTCTGGCGAGGTCCGCGATGGTCATCGGCCCCTCGCGGTGCAGGAACCCGAGCGTCGTGGAGTGCGTCGTCGGCAGGGCGTCGGACTCACGGCGGATCGCGCGCACGACCCGTCCGATCGCGTGCCGGAGCTGCGCGGCGAGCTCGTCGGTCGGGTCCATCCCCCGACCGTACCGCCGACCCAGCCCGGGCTACCGACCGGCGCCGTCCTTGTCGGCCCGGTCGTCGGACACGATCGCCACGTGCAGGATGCGGTCGCGGACGACCTCCGCCGCGCGGTCGTCCGCCGTCACCACGACCCGGACCGTCGGCCCGTCGGTCGCGAGCACGGTCCGGCCGTGCTCGGCCCCGCCGACCACCACGTCGAGGGGGGTGGTCCGGACGACGGGCTCGACCTCGCCCGCCGCGATCGCCGCCGCCAGCGGGTCGTGGAGCGGTGCCCGGCGGACGTGGTCGACCGACTCGTAGAAGTCGACGTAGCTCCGCAGCATCGTGCCGAGTGCGACCCGCAGTGGATCGCCGGCCGCCGTGAACCGGTCGGCGTCGGCGTCGTCGAAGCGGTGCTGCCGGGTGACGTCGAGCGGCACGAGCACGAGGTCGAAGCCGGCGCGGAGGACCCGACGGGCGGCCTCGGCGTCGTTGTGCACGTTCGCCTCGGCCGTCGGCGACACGTTGCCCGCGTCCCACACCGCGCCGCCCATGATCGTGAGCGTGCCGACGAGCTCCGGCAGTCGCGGCTCGGCCTCGAGCGCCACGGCGAGGTTCGTCAGCGGCCCGATGGCCAGGACGTCGAGCTTCCGGTCACCCGTGGCGTGTTCGCGGGCGAGCCGGACGAGGAGCTCGGCCGCGGGGTCGTCCGCGGCGGCGACCCCCGGCGCCAGCTCGACGCCGCCGATGCCGTTCGCCCCGTGCACGTGCGGTGCGCCGCCGCCGTACGAGCCGCCGATCGGGTCGTTGGCGCCGATCGCGACGGGCACCGTCCGGCCGCACAGGGCGAGGAGCGCCGCGGTGTTCGCCGCGGCCGTCGCGGCGTCGGTGTTGCCGGACACCGTGCCGATGCCGACCAGGTCGACGTGCGGGACGTCGAGCAGGTAGGCGAGGGCGAGGGCGTCTTCGACACCGGTGTCGCAGTCGAGGAAGAGCGGGACGGTGGCGGTGGTCACCCCGTCATCCTCCCATCGCCACCCAGACCGGGAAGGCCGCCGCGGCGCTCCACGCCTGCGGACGACAGGCGGCCGGGTACGGTGCCGGACGGGCGACCTCGGACACGTCGTCCCCCGCGTGCAGCTCGGGCATCCGGAAGTCGAACGCGACCGCCGCCGCGAGGAGCTGCTCCGCCAGCGTCCGGGCCGCGTCGTGGTGTCCGGAGCGGGTGAGGCCGGCGATCACCACGGCGGTGTCGTGCGCCCAGACGGTGCCGCCGTGGTAGCTCAGCGGCCAGTACCCGGCGGCCGTCGTGGACAGGGTCCGCAGACCGAAGCCGCTCGCCATGTCCGGGCGCACGACCCGGTCGGCGACGACGGCCTCCTCGTCCGGGGTGAGCAGTCCCGTACCGAGCAGGTGCCCGATGTTGCTCGTCGCGGAGTCGACCGGCCGCTTGTCGGCGTCGAGGGCGATCGCCGGGTACCGGCCCACCTCGTCGGCCACCCAGAACGCGGCGCGGAAGCGTTCGGCGAGCCGCACCGCCCACGCACGCCAGCCGTCCCCGCCGTCCCGTCCGAAGGCGTCGAGCAGGTCGGCACCGTGCACCGCGGCCTCGTGGGCGTAGCCCTGCACCTCGCACAGCGCGATCGGTCCCGTGGCGAGTGTGCCGTCGCGCCACTGCACGCTGTCGCCGGAGTCCTTCCAGCCCTGGTTCGCGAGGCCGCGGCCGGACTCGTCGACGTACTCGAGCAACCCGTCGCCGTCGGCGTCGCCGTGGTCGCGCATCCACGCGAGCGCCCGCTCCAGCGCGGGCAGGAGCGCCTCGACCTCGGCGTCGGGGAGCCCGGCACGCCACGCGTCGTGCAGCAGGCACACCCAGAGCGCGGTCGCGTCGACCGTGCCGTAGTACAGCGGCGGCAGCGAGATCTCGTCGTTGTCGACCGGCAGGGACGCCTGGCGCAGCTCGTGCATGATCTTGCCGGGCTGCTCGGCGGTCGTCGGGTCGTCGCGGGTGCCCTGCAGGGCGGCGAGGACCCGGAGCGTGCCGCCGGCGGTGCTCGTGTCGACGGGCAGCAGGAACCGGGCGGCCCAGATCGA
>NZ_BACZ01000535.1 GCF_000333375.1 Curtobacterium sp. B18 | reverse complement strand
GCGGCACGAGCAGGTCCGCACGCAGCTGATGCACTCGTTCGGCTACTTCGAGACGGAGTCGAGCCACCACGCGAGCGAGTACGTGCCGTACTTCCGCAAGGACCCGGAGACGGTGCTCGAGTACATCCCGGAGCGGGCGAGCATGTCCTCGCACCCGCGGTCCTCGGCGACGCGGACGGCGTCGGCGACGAACGACGTCAGGGCGTCGACGCCCGCCTGGGTCACCGCGCCGGCGTCGTCGAGGTGCTCGGCCAGACGCAGCGGCTGCTTGAACGACGACGCCGGCAGCGGGGCCGCCCCGCCGTGAGCGTCCACCACGAGCAGGTGGCCGGTGTTGGACCCGATGTCGAGGACTCCCACGCGCATGCCACAACGCTAGTGGCCCGGGCCGACTGGAACGGCCCGGGAGGCGCGCCTCACCGCGCCAGGAACGCCTCGAGTTCCGCGGTGGTCGGGTACGACGCCTGCGCGCCCGCCTTCGTCGCGGCGTACGCCCCGACACCGACCGCGAACCGCGCGGCCTCGACGAGCGGGTCGCCCGCGGCGAGGCGGAGCGCCACCGCCCCCATGAACGCGTCCCCGCAGCCCGTGGTGTCCACCGGCTCGACCCGCACGGCGTCGATCGACACCGGCTCGGCGTCGCCGTCGTGCACGACGCAGCCCGAACCACCCCGGGTCACGATCGACCGTCGGACGCCGTGCCCCCCGAGTTCGGCGGCCTCGTGCTCGTTGACGAGCAGGACGTCGGTCAGCTCGAGCAGCTCCGCCGGGACGGCACCGAACGGGGACAGGTTCGTGAGCACCGTGACCCCGGCGGCGTGCGCTGCGCGGGCGGCGGCGAGGACGACGTCGACCGAGACCTCGAGGCAGAGACCGAGCACGCCGGCACCGTCGAGGGCATCGGCGGGGACGTCGTCCGGGGTCAGCGTGCCGTTCGCGCCGGCGGAGATCACGATGGTGTTCTCCCCTGCGCCGTCGACCGTGATGACGGCCGTGCCGGTGGCGACGCCCTCCCGGACCGCGACGTGCGTCGTGTCGACACCCGCCGCCGCGACGGAGTCGCGCAGCAGTCGACCGTTCCCGTCGTCGCCGACCGCACCGATCATGCGCACGGTGCCCCCGAGCCTCCCGGCTGCCACCGCCTGGTTGGCGGACTTGCCTCCAGGCAGGATCGCGAGGTCGGACCCCTGGAGGGTCTCACCGGGCTTCGGGAAGCGCTCCGTGCGGACCACCAGGTCCGCGTTGAGGCTGCCGACGACGACGATGCCGGTCATGCGGCGACTCCTGTCTCGGCCGAGGCCGGGCGCGGGATGAGGAAGGACGTGGCGAGTGCCGCGCAGGTGATCACGGCACCGAGCAGCATGCCACCGGAGTACCCGGCGGTGCCCGCGGACCCGCCGGTCCCGAGCGCGATCTGGAGCGCCGGGAGCACGGCGAAGCTGATGCCGGCACCGAGGTTGAAGGCACCCGCGTTCAGGCCGGGCAGGAAGCCGGGGTTCGACTCCGGCGAGAGGACGATGCCGAGGCCGTTCAGGATGATGTTCGCGATGCCCGCGTAGGTGATGCCGATCAGGACCGTCGCCGCGACGAGCACGGGCAGCGAGTGCACGCCGACGAACGCCATGACGAGCGTCGCGACGATGCTCCCGACCAGGCCGACACGCAGCACAGCGCGGTAGCCGAGCGTCGGCGCGAGCCGACCGGCGAACGGACCGACGATCCAGCCGACCAGCGCGTACGGGGTGAGGAACGCGAGCGAGGCGAGGTCCGCCTCCATCCCGAAGCCGGCGTCCGGGTTCTGCGCGAGGCTCGTGACCAGTCCGTTCACGACCGCGAACACACCCGTCATCGTGAGCAGTGTCGTCACGAGGAGCGCCCAGGTCCCGCGGCGCTTGAGGAACCGCGTCTCGACGAGCGGCTCGCGCACCCGCGACTCGACCGCCCAGAAGACCCCGAAGGCGACGAGCGCAACGACGATGCCGCCCACCACGAGCCCCCAGTTCGCGGCGGCGAGCTTGCCCGCCTCGTTGAACGCGGTGAGCAGGGCGCCGACGCTGACGACCAACGGGAGCACACCCCACCAGTCCATCCGGGTGCCGGCGGACGGCTTCGACTCCACACCCCACACGGCGACCATGAGCGCGGCCACGACGGTGACGACCGCGATGACCCAGAAGATCCCGCGGAACCCGAAGTGGGTCGCGATCCAGCCGCCGGCGAGGGCGTCGACGCCCGCGATGCCGCCGTTCACCGCGGTGAGGAGGCCGAGCGCGGCGCCGTAGCGCTTCGGGTCGGCGATCTCGTTGCGGAGGATGAGCAGGCCGATCGGGACGACCGGGCCGGTGACGCCCTGGATCATGCGCCCCGCGAAGAGCATCGGCACGTTCACGGCGAGCGCTGCGACGACGCTGCCGACGAGCATCACGGCGAGCATGCCGAGCAGCACGCGCTTGCGGCCGACGATGTCGGACAGGCGCGGGAGGAACAGCGAGAACAGCGCGGCCAGGGTGAAGAACAGCGTCTGCGAGAGCCCGATGGTGGCGTCGTCGGTGCGCAGCTCGCGGGCCATCGTCACGAGCGCCGGGCTGAGCATGCTCGCGTTGAGCTGGAACGCGACGCAGGCGGCGAGGAGCGCGGCGGTCAGGGCAGCGATGGACTGCTTCGAGGTGGTCGACTTCGTCGTCGAGGTGGTCATGGTGTGTCAGTGCTCCGTCGGTGCTGCGGTGGTGGTGGCCGGACGCGGGGTCCATCCGGTGTCGGGGGTCTCGCCGATGCGCTCGAGGGCGTCGACGACGAGGTCCCAGAAGCGGCCGTGGTCGAGCTCGAGTGCGGCGCTCGTGCGGCAGCCCTCCGGCGCGGGCTGGCGGAAGTCGGCCACGGTCATGCCGAGGGTGTGCACGCCCTGCGTCTCGATCGTGATCGGCACCTTCACGGCGCGGACGACGGTCGGGTCGATGACGTACGCGACGGCGCACGGGTCGTGCACGGGCGGGGCGTCGAAGCCCTGGGCGTCCTTGTACGTCTGGCCGAAGAAGTCGAGCAGCTCGCCGACGAACGCGGCCGGGGCGGTGCCGACGGCGGCGATGCGCGCGGCGACCTCGGGGGTGGCGAGCGCCTGGTGCGTGAGGTCCAGGCCGACCATCACGACGTCCCAGCCGGCGCTGAAGACGATGTCCGCGGCCTCGGGGTCGATGACGATGTTGAACTCGGCGACGGGGCTCCAGTTGCCGACGTGCACGCCGCCGCCCATCAGCACGACCTGCTTGACGCGCTCGACGATGCGGGGTTCCCTGCGGGCCGCGAGGGCGATGTTCGTCAGGCCGCCGGTCGGCACCAGGGTCACGGTGCCGGGTTCGTGGGCCATGACGGTCTCGATGATGAGGTCGACCGCGTGCCGCTCGTCGAGCGCGAAGGACGGCTCCGGGAGCATCGGCCCGTCGAGCCCGCTCTCGCCGTGGATGTCTCCTGCGACCTCGATCTCGCGGAGCAGGGGGCGCTCGGAGCCGGCGGCGAACGGCACCCCGGTGATCCCGGCGATCCGGGCGACGGCGAGGGCGTTCCGCGTGACCTTCGGGAGCGTCTGGTTGCCGACGACGGTGGTCACGGCGAGGAGCTCGATGTCGGGATTGCCGTGGGCCAGCAGCATCGCGACGGCGTCGTCGTGGCCGGGGTCACAGTCGAGGATGATCTTCTCGGGCACGCGGGGCGCTCCACTTCTTCGGGGACGAGGTCGGTGGCTCGACGAGGTGGGGATCCGCGGGAGGATCAGCTCCCGCGGCACGTCAAGCGTTTGACATGCAAACACGTCAAGCGTTTGACGTCAAGTCGACTGGGGCGCCTCCGTGTCGGGACCGCTCCGCTCGGTAGCATCGACGCGTGCCAGCCCCCGCCACCTCCGGCCGTCGCGTGACCGCAGCGATGGTGGCCGAGCGCGCGGGGACGAGCATCGCCACGGTGTCACTCGTCGTGAACGGCAAGGACCGCGGCCGGGTCTCGGTGCCGATCGCGACACGGGTCCGCGACGCCGTCGACGAACTCGGCTACGTCGTCGACCACGCCGCCAGCTCGCTCGCGCGGGGCAGCGGCGACCTCGTCGTCCTGATCGCCCCCGACCTGTCGAACCCGTTCTTCGCCGAGGTCATCCGCGGCGTGCGCGACACGGTGGGCGACCGGTTCCAGCTCGTGCTCTCCGTCACCGAGCGCGGCGCCCAGCCCGTCGCCGCCGACGTCCGACGGTTCGAGCGACTGCGACCGGCGGGGATCCTCGTGGACGCCCCCGCCGCCGCCGAGCCGATGACCGCGACCGTCCCCGTCGTCCTCCTCGACGCCCCGGGTGGCGACGAAGCCGTCAACTACGACCTCTCCCCGGGCGTCCACGAGCTCGTCGCCCACCTGCGTGAGCGCGGGCACCGGCGGGTCGGTTACCTCGACGGGACCTCGCGCGCGGCGACGTTCGGCGTCCGCCGGGAGCTGTTCGAGCAGGCGTGCGCGGCGGCCGGCATCGCGGTGTCCGAGGTCACGGCCCGCGCCGACCTGACGGTGGACGCCGCTGCGTCGGCGACGGAGCACGTCATCGAGGCGTGGCAGGACGACGCGGTCACGGCGGTCGTCGCCGCGGCCGACACCCTGGCGTACGGGGTGCTCCGGGTCGCCGGGCGGCTCGGCATCGCCGTCCCCGAGGACCTCGCCGTCGCCGGCTTCGACGACCTGCCGTCGTCGTCGGTCACCGCGCCGGCGCTGACGAGCGTCGCACTGCCGGGCGCCGACCTCGGCCGGGCCGCGGCGCTGCGGCTGCTCGCCACGCTCGACGGCACCGCGCCCGAGGCCGCGGTCCTGCCCACCCACCTGGTCCGGCGCGCGAGCACGGGCGCGTAGCGCCCGCCGCAGGCGCGGCGCGCGCCGCCCGGCCCGGAACGATCTCACGCGCGGACCGACACCTCACGCGCCGTTCGTGGCGTGGATCGTCGGTGCGCGCGTGAGGCCGTCACCACAGACCGGACGGGAGGCGCGGTGCGANCTGNCACCGCGCCTCCCGTCCCCGTGTGCTGGCGGTCAGCGCCCCGAACGGTCCGAACCGGCGTCCGCAGGCTCGGGCTCGGGCTCCGGCTCGGGCTCGGTGGCGCCAACCGTGTGCCCCGCACGCTGCGCGCGCTCGAGCTCGTCGGCCTCGGCGCCGCCGACGGCCTCGCCACGGGCGACCATGCCGGCCGTGTCGGACAGCGTGATCTGCGGCAGGAACAGTGCGAGCAGGAACGCCACCGCGATGAACGGCAGCAGGTACCAGAACACCGGCGCCAGCGAGTCGGCGTACGCGTTCACGATCCCGTCCTGCACCGCCTCGGGGAGCTTCGCCACCGTCGCCGGGTCGATGCTGCCCGCCGACGACGCCGCGTCGGTCGCCGAGCCGCCGGCGCCCCGGAACACGTCCGTGAGCGACGTCGTGAGCCGCGCGGTGAAGAGCGCACCGAACACGGCGGTGCCGAGGGAGGCGCCGACCTCGCGGAAGTAGTTGTTCGTCGAGGTCGCTGTCCCGACCTGCTCGGCCGGCACCGCGTTCTGCGCCACGAGGACGACCACCTGCATGATGAGGCCGAGCCCCGCACCGAAGACGAACAGGTAGGCGCAGATGAGCCAGATCGGGGTGTCCGCCGCGAGCTGGGTCATGGCGAGCATCGCGAGGGCGACCAGGACCGTCCCGACGATCGGGAACATCCGGTAGCGGCCGGTCTTCGTGATCAGGGTGCCGGACGCGACGTCTCGCACGACTTGCCCTTGTCCCACTGCCCGCCGCGCTCGAGCTGGAACGCCCGCTCGGAGACGTCGTTGGCGATGGCGTACCCGGCGATGTGCGCCGCGGCCTCGTCCTCGGACGCGCAGTACCTGGCCGTCGTGCCGATCACGATCGCGAGTT
>NZ_BACZ01000536.1 GCF_000333375.1 Curtobacterium sp. B18 | reverse complement strand
TGCGGTACATGCGGTCGCTGTGCCCGCGCCAGTGCATGACGACGAAACNGGCACCGGTGTCACGGACGACCCGCGCCATGTCGTCGTCGGCAAGTCTGCCGGAGACGTCGTTGACGATGGCGGCACCGAGGTCCACCGACCGTTCGGCGGTCGCGGCGTTCATCGTGTCGACGCTCACCGTGATGCCCTCGGCGACGAGCTGCTGCACGACCGGGAGGACCCGACGCTGCTCGACCTCCACCGGCACGCGCTCGGACCCCGGCCGGGTCGACTCCCCGCCGACGTCGACGATGTCGGCCCCGGCGGCGACGAGCGCACGGGCGTGCTGCACGGCGGCGTCGTAGGCCTGGTGCAGGCCCCCGTCGCTGAAGGAGTCCGGCGTGACGTTGAGGATCCCCATCACCCGGGTCCGGTCGTCGGTCGGTGCGCCGCGGTCACGGTCCCGCCGCGGGCCGGTCACGATCTCCGGCACCGGGGCGGGTGCACGGAGGTCGATCGCGACCGTCGGCGGTTCGGCCGCGGCGGCCCGCGCCTGGCTCACCTCGGCGAGCCGACGCGAGCGCCTCGTCGGCAGGTCCGTCATGCCGGCCTACGCGGGGGCGATACCCGGGTTGCCGAAGGGACGGCGACGGGGCTTCGACGACTCGTGGTCGGACTGCTCGGACGCGGTCTGCGCGGCCTTGCCCGGCACCTCGATGGCGGGCAGGTTGCTCACCGGACGCTTGTCGCTGGAGAGCCACTGCGGGCGCTCCGGCAGCTTGCGCACGTCCTTGAAGATCTCGACGAGCTCGGGGGCGTCGAGGGTCTCCTTCTCGAGCAGCTCGCCGGCCAGCCGGTCGAGGATGTCGCGGTTGTCGTTGAGCACCTGGTACGCCTCGTCGTGCGCGGCCTCGAGCAGGGCACGGGTCTCGGCGTCGACCGTCTCGGCGATGTTCTCCGAGTAGTCGCGGCTGGTCCCGCCGCTCATGTCGCGGCCGACGAACGGCTCGCTCGACCCGGAGCCGAGCTTGACGGACCCGACGGCACGGCTCATGCCGTACTCGGTGACCATCTTGCGGGCGGTGCCGGTGGCCTTCTCGATGTCGTTCGACGCACCCGTGGTCGGGTCGTGGAAGACGATCTCCTCGGCGACGCGCCCGCCCATGGCGTACGTGAGCTGGTCGAGCAGTTCGTTGCGGGTGACGGAGTACTTGTCCTCGAGCGGGAGCACCATCGTGTAGCCGAGGGCACGGCCGCGCGGCAGGATCGTGATCTTCGTCACCGGGTCGGTGTGGCGCATCGCGGCCGCGGCGAGGGCGTGACCACCCTCGTGGTAGGCCGTGATGAGGCGCTCCTGGTCGGACATGATGCGCGTGCGGCGCTGCGGTCCGGCCATGACGCGGTCGACGGCCTCGTCCAGCGCACGGTTGTCGATGAGCTGCGCGTTCGAGCGGGCCGTCAGGAGCGCGGCCTCGTTCAGGACGTTCGCCAGGTCGGCACCCGTGAAGCCCGGCGTCTTGCGGGCCAGCAGTTCGAGGTCGACGCTCGCGGCGAGCGGCTTGCCCTTCGCGTGCACCTCGAGGATCTGCTTGCGGCCGGCGAGGCTCGGCGCGTCGACGCCGATCTGGCGGTCGAAGCGGCCGGGGCGCAGGAGCGCGGGGTCGAGGACGTCGGGGCGGTTCGTCGCCGCGATGAGGATGACGTTCGTCTTGCCGTCGAAGCCGTCCATCTCGACGAGGAGCTGGTTCAGCGTCTGCTCGCGCTCGTCGTTGCCGCCGCCGATGCCGGCGCCGCGGTGACGACCCACCGCGTCGATCTCGTCGATGAAGACGATGGCGGGCGAGTTCTGCTTCGCCTGCTCGAACAGGTCACGGACGCGGCTCGCGCCGACACCGACGAACATCTCGACGAAGTCCGAACCGGAGATCGAGTAGAACGGCACGCCCGCCTCGCCGGCGACGGCTCGGGCGAGCAGCGTCTTGCCGGTGCCGGGAGGGCCGTAGAGCAGCACGCCCTTCGGGATCTTCGCGCCGACGGCCTGGAACTTCGCGGGCTCCTTGAGGAACTCCTTGATCTCCTGGAGCTCCTCGATCGCCTCGTCGGAGCCCGCCACGTCGGCGAAGCTGACCTGCGGGTTCTCCTTGTTGTTCATCTTCGCCCGGGACTTGCCGAACTGCATGACCTTCGAGCCACCGCCCTGGGCGTTGGCGAGGAGGAACCAGAACAGGGCGCCGATGATGAGGAACGGCAGCAGGATGCCGAGCAGCGAGAGGAACCAGTTCGACTGCTGGACGGTGTCGTTGTAGCCCTTGGGCAGGTTCGCGTCGTTGACGGCCTGGATGACCTCTTCACCGCGGGGCGTCGAGTAGTAGAACTGCTCGTGCGCGTTGCCGTCCTTGAGCGTCAGGTCGACCCGCTGCTCGGTGGAGTTCACCACCACGGACGAGACCTTGCCGTCGGAGAGCTGCTGGAGGCCCTTCTGCGTGTCGATCTGCTGCGTGCCGGACTGGCTGATGACCGCCCAGCCGATCCAGATCCCCACGATCGCGATGAGCACGTAGATGTACGGCCCGCGAAGGATGCGCTTGAAGTCCATGTGATCCGGGCAGGTCGCCCGACACCTTTCTCTGCCGAAGTTGCGTGCTGGTCAGCATACGGCTGCGATTCTGTGGCGAGAATGGGTGTCCTCTGCGGGCGAACTCCACCCGCCACCAGGATCAGCTGTAGACGTGCGGCGCGAGCACGCCGACACCGCGCAGGTTGCGGTAGCGCTCGTCGTAGTCCAGCCCGTACCCGACCACGAAGGCGTCCGGGATGTCGAAGCCCACGTACTTCACGTCGACCTCGACCTTGGCGGCCTCGGGCTTGCGCAGCAGTGCGACGATCTCGACGCTCGCGGCCCCGCGGGACTCGAGGTTCTGCTTGAGCCACGACAGCGTCAGACCGGAGTCGATGATGTCCTCGACGATGAGGACGTCGCGCCCGTGCAGGTCCGTGTCGAGGTCCTTGAGGATGCGGACGACACCGGACGACTTCGTGCCGGAGCCGTACGACGACACCGCCATCCAGTCCATGCGGGCCTGCATCTTGAGGTGGCGCGAGAAGTCCGCCATGACCATGACGGCACCCTTGAGGACACCGACGAGCAGCGGGTCGCGCCCCTGGTAGTCGGCGTCGACCACCGCGGCGAGCTCGGCGAGCTTGTCGTCGATCTGCTCGGGGGTGAAGAGGACTTCGGACAGGTCTGCCTGGACGTCGGAGAGTTCCACCACCCCAGCCTAACCGGCGGTGAAGGCCAGCCGGTCGCCTGATCGCGACGCCTGCACGCCCGGCAGGTCGATCGGGCCCTGCCCGCTCCAGTCGGTGACGAGCCGGCACACCTCGAGCGTCTGCACGCGGGACAGCGTCACGCCGAACTCGCTCTCCACCGCGAGCCGCACGAGTCGCTGCCGGAGCGCCGGCGGGTTGGCCCGGAGCTCCCGCACCGACAGCGAGATGCCGGCCTCGGAGTGCTCGGCGAGGTCCTCCGCCATCTCCTCGGCGAAGTGGTCGAGCGCGGCCGAGTCCTCGCGGAGCTGGTCGGCGGTGCGGGCGAGTGCCTCGGGTACACCGGCGCCGAGCTCCCGTTCGAGCGCGGGCAGGAGCACGTTCCGGACCCGGACGCGCGCGTACGCCGGGTCCTCGTTCTGCGGGTCGTCCCACGGGGCGAGTCCGGCCGCGGCGCACGCCTGCCGCGCGGTGTGCCGCCGCAGGCCGAGGAGCGGTCGCCCGTACGCCGGGCCCGCACCGCGCCGCGACAGCGGCGCCATCCCGGACAGCGAGTCCGGCCCGCTCCCGCGGGCGAGCCCGAGGAGCACCGACTCGGCCTGGTCGTCGAGGGTGTGGCCGAAGAGCACCAGGGGCGACCCGACGTCGGACGCGACGAGCGCGATCGACGCGTGCCGCGCCTCCCGGGCCGCCGCCTCCGGACCACCAGCGGAACCGACGGCGACCCGACGGAGGGTCACCGGTGCCAGTCCCAGCTCCGACGCCTGCCTGGAGGCGCGGCTCGCCACCGCCTCGGACCCCGCCTGGAGCGCGTGGTCGACGATGACCGCGCCGGCGCGCAGTCCCTGCTTGGGCGCCTCGAACGCGGTCGCCGCGGCGAGCGCGAGCGAGTCCGGACCGCCGCTCAGCGCGACGAGCACGAGGTCCCCGGGGCGGACCACGGACGTCTCGAGCGCCTGCGCGAGCAGGACGCGGACCGCACGCCGGGTGTCGGCGACCGCAGGATCCAGCCGGGGACGCGGAGAGTTCACCCGGTAACGTTAGCCGCGCTTTCCCGCCAACCGACAGACCAGGAGCACACATGGCCGCGTACGACGTCGTCGTCGAGATCCCCAAGGGCAGCCGCAACAAGTACGAGGTGGACCACGAGACCGGTCGCGTCTACCTCGACCGCGTGCTGTTCACCTCGTTCGTGTACCCGACCGACTACGGCTTCTTCGAGAAGACCCTCGCGGACGACGGCGACCCGGTGGACGCACTCCTGCTCCTCGAGTACCCGACGTTCCCCGGCGTGGGCGTCAAGGTCCGCCCGGTCGGCGTCTTCAAGATGAGCGACGAGGCGGGCAACGACGCGAAGGTCCTCGTCGTCCCGGCGAAGGACCCGCGTTGGGCCCACATCCAGGACATCTCGGACGTCGACGGGCAGACGAAGGCCGAGATCGCGCACTTCTTCGAGCGCTACAAGGACCTCGAGCCGAACAAGTGGGTCAAGGCCGAGGGCTGGGGCGACGCCGCCGAGGCCGAGGCGATCGTCACGGCCGGCCAGGCCGCGTACGTGCCCGCCGGTCACTGACGCCCTGGCGTTCGCGCCCGTCGGGGCGTTCGCGCCCTTCCGCCCGGGCGTTCGCGCCCCGCAACGAACAACGCGCCCCGTTCCGACGGGGCGCGTTGTTCGTTCGGGGGTGCGGTCGGCCTAGAGCGAGCCGCTCGGTCGGGCCACGTAGGGCAGGAGCTGCCCGGGGGTCCAGATCGCCCGCTCGAGCACGCCGCGCTGCGGGTTCGCCGCCTCGACCATCATCCCGTTGCCGGTGTAGATCGAGTCGTGGTACGCCTCGTTGACGGTCCCGTTGTACGAGTAGAAGAGGATGTCGCCGGGCTGCCGCTCGGACATCGGCACGAGCCGACCGATCGACTTGAAGTAGTTGTACTGCCAGACGACGTTGTGGCCGCCGGTCGCGATGCCCTGCGAGCTGTAGGCCATCATCACGAGCCCGGAGCAGTCCCAGGTGTTCGGGCCCGCGCCGCCGAAGACGTACGCGTCGCCGATCTGTGCCCGGGCGAAGGCGATCGCGCCCGCCGCCTTCGAGGGGGTGCTCGGCGCGGTCGGGGTGGTCGGCGTGCTCGGCTTCGACGGGGTGGTCGGCGTGCTCGGCTTCGACGGGGTGGTCGGCGTGCTCGGCTTCGACGGGGTGGTCGGCGTGCTCGGCTTCGACGGGGTCGTGGGCGTGCTCGGCTGGGTGCCCGTCCCGGAACCGCCGCCGGTGCTCGGCTGCGTGCCCGTGCTCGGCTGCGTGCCCGTGCTGCCGCCCGTGCTCGGCTGCGTGCCCGTGCTCGGCTGGGTCCCGGAGCCGGTCGGCGCCGTGCCGGTGGCCGTGCCCGTCGTCGTCCCGGAACCCCCGGTGTCCGACGCGAGCTCCGCCTCGGACCGCTTCGCCTGCTGCGCGGTCCAGTACGCGGCCTCGGTGGCGACGCTCGTGCCCTTGAGGTAGGCGAGCTGCTGCAGCACCTCGTCCTGCTGGGCCTGCTCCTTCTGCACACGGTCCTGGGCCGACGCCGCGGTGTCGTTCGCCTCGGCGAGGGCGGACTTCGTCTCGTCCGTCGCCTTCGCGAGGGCCGTCGTCGCCGCGGACTGCTGCGCGGCGATCGAGTCGACGGTGTTCTGGTCCGCACGGGCCTGGGCGAGCACGGTCGCGGAGCGCTCGGACAGGTGGGACATCGTGCCGACCCGGTAGAGCAGGTCCTTCGAGTCCTGCGCGTCGATGAGCATCGCCGTGGACAGGTCGCCTCCGCCGGTCCGGGACAGCTCGACGACGAGCCCGGCGACCTGCTGCGCGGAGGCGTCCGCCGTGCGCTTCGCCCGCTTCGCCTGCGCGCTGAGGTCGTCGAGCGTCGACTGCGCCTCCTGCTGCTGCGACGACGCGAGGGCGTACGTCTGTCCCGCTCGCAGCTCGGCGACCTGGGCGCTGTCGGCGGCGTCCTGCAGCGTCTGCAGCCGCGTGCTCAGCTCGTCGACCGTGGACTGGGCCTCGGCGGTGTCCGCCTTCGCCGCTCGCACGTCGTCCCAGCTCGGGGCGGACGGCGCCGCCTGGGCGGGACCGGCGACCACGACGGAGAGACCGATCCCGAGGACGGCCACCACCGCGATCCCCGAGGACAGGGTGCGAGCGGACTGCTTCATGCTTCGGTCAACGCCTCCCGGCGGCGCACGTGTTCATACCGAGATCCCCCGCGCTGCCATGAAGGGGACCGGGTCGACGGCGGAACCGTTCACCCGGGTCTCGAAGTGGAGGTGGCAGCCCGTCGACCAGCCGGTCGAGCCGACCTTGGCGATCTGCTGCCCGGCCGTGACGTGCTGACCGACCGACACGAGGGTGCCGCCGTCGACGATGTGCCCGTAGGCCGTCGAGATGCCGCCGCCGTTGTCGATGACGACCTCGTTGCCGTAGCCGCCGCCGTTCGCGGCGAACGTCACCGTGCCGGACGCCGCCGCGTAGATCGGGGCGTAGCAGGCGGGCGCGAGGTCGACGCCGGCGTGCAGCGCGTAGTTCTTCGTGTACGGGTCGAGCCGGTAGCCGTAGGGGCTCGTCTGGTAGCCACCCGTCGGCCGGACCCAGCCGGACGCGTTCGGCGACCCGCCGCCGGTGCCGCCCTGCTGCGTCTGCGCCGCCTTCGCCGCGGCCGCCGCGATCCGGGCGAGCCGGGCCTTCTCGACCTGGACGCCCTTGACGTAGCGCGCCTCGACGTTCTTCTCGCTCGTGGTCAGCAGGGTGAGCTGCGCCTCGAGCCGTTCCTTGTTGTCCGCCTGGGCGTCCACCGAGGCCTGCGCCTGGTCGGCGGCGGTCTGGGCCGCCCGCATCTTCTCCTGCGCCTGGTCGGCCAGGTCGCCCAGGGCCTCCTTGGCGCGGTCCGCCTTGTCGGCGAGCCCCTGCGCCACACCGCGGTCCTGCGACGCCTGCGCGTAGATGCCGTCGGCCTGCTCGCTGAGCTTCGACATCGCGCCGAGCTCGTAGAGCAGGTCACCCGACTTGGTGGGGTGCGTGAGGATGTCGGTCGTGACGTCGTTCGCGCTCGCCCGCCCGAGCTGTGCCGCCAGCTGACCGGCCTGCGCCTCGGACGCCGTCGCGGTCTGCTCGGCGTCGTCCGCCTGGGACTGCAGCTTCTTCTGGGTCAGGGTCGCGTCGTCGTACTTCGTCTGCGCGGTCTGGTAGGCGGTGCCGGCGGCCTCGGCCGACTTCTGTGCCGCGGAGGCCTTCGCCGTGAGGTCCGCGATGAGCCCCTTGATCTGGGTCACCTTCGCCTGCTGGGCCGACTTCGACGCCTTGGCCTTCTCGACGTCGGACCAGCTCGGGTACGACGCCGCGCTGGCCGAGGACACCGGCGCGAGGGCCGCGAGGGTGCCGGCGGTGAGCACGACGGCGACCGCGGCGGCGATGACGCGGCGGCGGGGACGGGGTGACAGCGAGTGTGGGGTCGACATACATCTCGATTTCGTAACAGCGCGGCAAGGCTCACGCACGTAACACTGTTAACAAGCGCAACAGTAACAACAGGTGTCGCACCCGCACACCCCCTCGCACGAGGGGTACGGGACCGACGACGATGCTCCCACCGGAGGATCGACAGCACGAATCGGGGCCTGCTGCCCCACGGTGAGTGAAGCCCTGCGGACCGGGCCCGCCCCCACGACACGCCGGGGATTCCGCGGCGGAGCGCCTCGATTTGTGAAACCTGCGGGGCATCCGTATGCTTGTCCATCGGTAGCGCGAAGCACCGCTTGCGGCCCTATCGTTTAGTGGCCTAGGACACCGCCCTTTCACGGCGGCAGCACGGGTTCGAATCCCGTTGGGGTCACTCTTCGCAGAGTGAGCAAGCAAGCAGAGCGAGACCGGCAAGACAGTAATTCAACATGGCCCTGTAGCGCAGTTGGTTAGCGTGCCGCCCTGTCACGGCGGAGGTCGCGGGTTCAAGTCCCGTCAGGGTCGCCACGGCTGGATAGCTCAGTTGGTAGAGCGTTCGACTGAAAATCGAAAGGTCCACGGATCGATGCCGTGTCCAGCCACCGGTGAAGGCCCCCTGCTTCGGCAGGGGGCCTTTTCCGTTGTCTGAACGGTGTGACGCCGGTCACCGCGACCGTGTCCAGGAGGCGCGGCGCGGGTCGGACCCGCACCGCGCCTCCTGGGACGGGCGGCTAGGCCTCGCGGGTCTTCGGGCTGCTGTCCTCGGTCTTCGCCGGGTCACGCTCGATGACCGAACCGAGGGCGTCGTCGATGCGCGACAGCAGCTCCTCGGGGATCGTCACCCCGGCCGCGCCGGCGTTGTCGTGCACCTGCTCCGGACGCGAGGCGCCGATGATCGCGGACGCCACGTTCTCGTTCTGCAGCACCCAGGCGACCGCGAGCTGCGCCATGGACAGGTTCAGCTCGTCGGCGATCGGCCCGAGCTCCTGGACGGCCGAGAGCACCTCGTCGCGCATGAACCGCTCGATCATCTTCGCGCCGCCCTTGTCGTCGGTGGCGCGTGACCCCTCCGGCAGCGGCTGGCCGGGCTGGTACTTGCCGGTCAGGACACCCTGCGCGATCGGCGACCAGACGATCTGCGAGATCCCGAGCTCCTCGGACGTCGGGACGACCTCGCCCTCGATGACGCGCCAGAGTGCCGAGTACTGCGGCTGGTTCGAGATGAGCTGGACGCCGAGGTCGTCGGCGAGCTCGTGCCCCGCACGGAGCTGCTCGGCGGTCCACTCGCTCACGCCGATGTAGAGCGCCTTGCCCTGGCGGACGACGTCCGCGAACGCCATCATCGTCTCCTCGAGCGGCGTCTCGTAGTCGAAGCGGTGCGCCTGGTAGAGGTCGACGTAGTCGGTCTGCAGTCGCTCGAGCGAGCCGTTGATCGACTCGAGGATGTGCTTGCGGCTGAGGCCGGTGTCGTTGTGCCCCTTGGGTCCGGTCGGCCCGAACACCTTCGTGGCGATCTCGAGGGACTGGCGCCGCTCCCCCTTCAGCGCCTCGCCGAGGACGGTCTCGGCGCCGGTGTTGGCGTACACGTCGGCGGTGTCGAACGTCGAGATGCCGACGTCGAGCGCTGCCCGGACGCAGGCGATCGCGGCGTCGTTCTCGACCTGGGAGGCGTGGGTGAGCCAGTTGCCGTAGGTGATCTCGGAGACCTTGAGGCCCGAGTTGCCGAGGTAGCGGTACTCCATGTGCGTGTCACTCCTGTCGTGGGACGCGTCGGTGCGGCCCGAACCGTGACGGTAGTCCTCGTGACCTCCGTGCGGACCGGTGACTGTACGCTGATGTTTCAGGAGCGGCGGGGGAAAGACGAAACCCCGGCGATGTGGCCTGGGCCAGTGATCGTTCCGGGGTCTTCGTCATCCACGGTAGCAGACAGGGAAGTGATGCTGGAAAGCGAAGTCGAGCGCTTGATCACGGCCGAGCGGCTCCGTTCGTACGCCGAACGAACACGGTCCACGACCGCGGCGTTGCGGCTCTACGAGTGGAACATGCGAGCCGCGGCATCGGTGATGGAGCTCACCGGGCTCGGGCGAGTCGCGACGGCCGTCGCGGCGAAGTGCACGGGCGCGTCATCGCCGAGCTCGGCTTCGGGTTCTGGCGGTACCTCGTCGAGTCGCGGTACTTGACCGCGCTGTGGACACCAGCGCTCCACCGGGGGTTCCCGCACGGACCCGCGGACTCCTTGACGCGACAACGGGAGGTGCGTCGGCGACTGCAGCAACTGCACTTCGTGCGGAACCGCGCTGCGCACCACGAACCGATCCACGCGCGTGACCTGCAGCGGGACCACGACTACGCGCTCGAACTGCTCGGCTGGATCAGCCCGCACGCGGAATCCTGGGCACGGGACACCACCTCGCTCCGAGCCGTGCTCCGCGCCCGCCCTGACGGGTAGGTGCAGGATCGAGGGAGTGCGGCACGCAGCGGTGCCGCCGGGAGCGAAGGAGCGTCCATGTCGGGAGCGAGCGTGCTGTTCATCGGCGGCAGCGGGGTGATCAGTGCCTCCTGTGTCCGCGAAGCCGCCGAGCAGGGGTTCGACGTCACCGTGCTCAACCGGGGGACCACCGGGGGCAGGCCGATCCCGGAGGGTGTGACGCGCCTCCAGGCCGACGTCTCGGACCGGAGCGCCCTGGCGGACGCGGTCGGCGACCGCCACTGGGACGTCGTCGTGAACTGGATCGCCTTCACGCCGGACCAGGTGCAGGCCGACGTCGAGTTCTTCGCCGGGCGGACCAGGCAGTACGTGTTCATCTCGTCGGCCTCGGCGTACCAGACCCCGGCGACGCACCTGCCGATCACCGAGTCGACGCCGCTGAAGAACCCGTACTGGCAGTACTCGCGGGACAAGATCGCGTGCGAGGAGCTGCTGATGGCCGCCTACCGCGAGCAGGACTTCCCGGTCACGATCATCCGACCGTCGCACACCTACGACGAGACCAAGCTGCCCCTCACGGGCGGGTGGACCGCCGTCGCGCGGATGCGTGCCGGCAAGCCGATCATCATCACCGGTGACGGCTCGTCGCTGTGGACCCTCACGCACAGCCGGGACTTCGCGGTCGGGTTCACGGGGCTGCTCGACAACTCCTCGGCGATCGGGGAGCCGTTCACCATCACGAGCGACGAGGCGCCGACCTGGAACGCCATCGCGCACGAGATCGCGGCGGCCGCGGGGGTGGACGACCTGCGGATCGTGCACGTGCCGGCTGATGCCATCAACGCCGTGGACCCGGAGTGGGGTGCGGCGCTCCTCGGCGACAAGGCGAACTCGTCGGTCTTCGACAACAGCAAGGTCCGGTCGCTCGTGCCCTGGTACCGGCCGAGGATCCCGTACCGGCAGGGTGTCCGCGAGGTCATCGCCTGGTACGAGGCGCACCCGGAGGAGCAGGTGGTCGACGAGCGGCTCGACGGGCTGATGGACGAGCTGGCGGCGCGCTGGGCGGTGTGAGTCGCGGGGCGCTGCGGCGCCGCCGTGCTTGGTGAGCAGAAATGGTCGGGTGCCCTGGGGCGACCCGACCATTTCTGCTCACGAAGCGAGCGCGGGGCTCGCGAAGCGAGCGCCGTGCGCGGGGCTCAGGCTCGCGCGGCCAAGACCTCGGCGAGGGCGCTGATCGCGAGGCGCACCTCGTCGTCGGTCACGACGAGCGGCGGCGCGAAGCGGATCGTCGACCCGTGCGTGTCCTTCACGAGGACGCCCCGGTCGGCCATGTCGTGCGCGATCTCCTTGCCGGTGCCGAGCGCGGGGTCGATGTCGATCCCGGCCCAGAGTCCGGCGACCCGGTGGGACACGACGCCGTTCCCGACGAGGTCGTCGAGGAGCCCGCGCAGCAGCGGTTCGCCGTCGAGCGCCCGCTGCTGGAACGTGCCCTCGTCGAGCATCGCCACGACCTCGGACCCGACGGCCGCCGCGAGCGGGTTCCCGCCGAAGGTGGAGCCGTGCTCGCCCGGGCGCAGCACACCCAGCACGTCGCGCCGACCGACCACGGCGGACACGGGGACGATCCCGCCGCCGAGCGCCTTGCCGAGCGTGATGAGGTCCGGCGTGACCCCGACGCGCTGCACGGCGAGGGTGTGGCCCGTGCGCCCGAGCCCGGACTGGATCTCGTCGGCGACGAACAGCGCGCCGAACTCGTCGCAGATCGTGCGGACGTCGGGGAGGTACGACGCCGGCGGGATGACGACCCCGCCCTCGCCCTGGATCGGCTCGAGCAGCACGGCGACGACGGTCTCGTCCATCGCCTCGCGGAGGGCCGCCGCGTCGCCGTACGGCACGGTGCGGAAGCCTGGTGTGAACGGCCCGAAGTCGTCGTGCGCCGACGGGTCGTCCGAGAAGGAGATGATCGTCGTGGTGCGGCCGTGGAAGTTCCCCGAGGCGACGATGATCGTGGCGCGCTCGGCGGGGACGCCCTTGACGCGGTAGCCCCAGGCACGGGAGACCTTGATCGCGGACTCCACCGCCTCGGCACCGGTGTTCATCGGCAGGACCATGTCGGTGTCCGTGAGCGCGGCGAGCGCCGACGCGAACGGTCCGAGGCGGTCGTTCACGAACGCCCGCGACGTCAGGGTGACGCGGTCGAGCTGCGCTCGGGCGGCGTCGAGGAGCCGCGCGTTGCCGTGCCCGAAGTTCACTGCGGAGTACGCGGCGAGGCCGTCGAGGTAACGCTTGCCGTCGACGTCCGTCACCCACGCGCCGTCTCCCGATGCGATGACGACCGGCAGCGGGCTGTAGTTGTGGGCGAGCGAACGGTCCTCGACGGCGAGCGCCGCGGCGGTGCGGGACCCGAGGGAGGTGGACATCAGCGTGCCACCGAGGTCCCGGTGCCGACCGGGTGCAGGTCGAGCGTGCAGCACTTCACGCCACCGCCGCCGAGCAGGAGCTCGGACAGGTCGACGCCGATCGGGTTGTAGCCCTTCTCCCGGAGCTGCTCCGCGAAGGTCGTGGCGCGCGAGGCGATCACGACGTTGAACCCGTCGGAGTAGGAGTTCAGGCCGAGGATCGCCGCGTCCTCCTCGGTCGCGATGATCGCGTCCGGGAAGCGCTCGCGCAGGATCGCCAGGGAGGGCTCGTCGAACGCGCTCTCGAGGTAGGCGATGTTCGACGTGCCGTCGGCGGCGGGCTCCGGGTCGAGCACGGCGATGGCGGTGTCGAGGTGGTAGAAGTTCGGGTTGATCAGCTTGAGGGTGACGACCTCGCGGCCGTAGATGCGCGCGAGCTCCTCGTGCGAGGTGCTGTCCGAGCGGAAGCCGGTGCCGGCGAAGATGGTGTTCCCGATGAGGAGGAAGTCACCCTCGCCCTCGTTCGTCTCTTCGGGCTCGGCGACGGTCAGGCCGGCGCTGCGGAACCAGTCCATGTAGGCCGGGCCCTCGGGCTGGCGCTCGGGGTACTGGAACTTCGCGCCGTACGCGACGCCGTCGAGCACGAAGCCGCCGTTGGCCGCGTAGACCATGTCCGGCAGGCCCTCGATCGGTTCGATGTACGAGATGTCGAAGCCGAGCTGCTCGTAGACGGCCACGAGGGACTGCCACTGCTCGACGGCCTTCGACGTGTCGGTCGGGTCCTCGGGGTGCATCCACGGGTTGATCCGGTAGCTGACCGTGTAGTGCGTCGGCTTGCACATGAGGATCGTGCGCTTCGTGGCGACACGGGCCGGGGTGGCGACGGACTCGGGGGCGGGTGCGGTGTTCGACATCAGTCCTCCTGGAGGGACCGGGGCCCGAGCCTGCCAGGAACCACCACTGAAGAAGAGCTCCGGTGAGATGCAGGCTCACTCACCGCAGCGGACCAGGTCGACGCCGCGTCGATCCTCGCACACACCGTCCGGGGAGTGCAGTCCCCCACTGTGCGGGTCGGTGGCACCCGTTCGGGTGACGCACGTTTCGTGCGCGGAACCCACCTGACGTGCAAGAAGTCCGCGTACCATGGGTCCAATGGATTCGCTCGACCACCGCATCCTGGATCAACTCCGGGACAACGCCCGCGCCGGCTACGGCGACATCGGGTCGGTGGTCGGGCTCTCGGCCTCCGCCGTCAAGCGTCGCGTCGACCGGCTGGTGGGCGACGGGGTGATCCAGGGCTTCACGATCAAGGTCGACCCCGCGGTCGAGGACCGTGGCACCGAAGCCTGGGTCGAGCTCTACTGCCGCGGGACGGTGTCGCCGGACGAACTCCGGACCCTGCTCGACAGCGTTCCGGAGGTCATCGACGCCGGCACCGTCACCGGCAGCGCCGACGCCGTCGTGCACATGCGGTCGAAGGACCTCTCCGCGCTCGAGGAAGCCCTCGACAAGGTCCGCCTCGCACCCCAGGTGGACCACACGCGGTCCGCCATCGTGCTCTCCAAGCTGGTCAGCCGGGAGAGCGCGTAACGTCGCGCCCGTGCGACGGACAGTGCAGGCCTGGAGGCGCGGCTCGGCCCCCACGGGTTCGCGCACGGCCCGCCGCCTGGTCGCCGCCGCGAGCGTCGCGTACGTCGCGAACTGCGCGTGGGGAACGGCCGTCGCCGTGCGGCTCGTCCGGACGAGGAAGCTGCGGGTCGTCCACCACGGCCTGTTCGTCGTCACCGCCGCGCTGACCGGCGTCGCCGCGACCACCCCGGTGTGGACCCGCGGACGGTCGGCACTGTTCCTCCTCCCCGCGCTCGTCCCGCTCGCGGTCGCGCCACGCACGGACCCGCGCTCCGGAGCACACTGGCAAGTCGCGGTCGCCGCGGCACCGTCCTACCTGGGGGCGTTGCTCGCCGGCCGCCGAGCAGGAAGGTGAGCCGTGGAACTCTTCGAGGCGATCAGACGGCGGCGGACGACCAACGGCCCGTTCCTGCCCGATCCCGTGTCACCCGAGCACCAGCGGCTGCTCATGGAGCTGGCCGGCCGGGCCCCGTCGCAGCTCAACAGCCAGCCGTGGCGGTTCGTCCTCGTCGAGGAGCGCGACACGATCGACCGCGTCGCCGAGATCAGCGGCTCGTCGATGACCCGCACCATGGCCGAGGGCACCTTCTTCGAGCGGTACAAGCCGTACTTCCGGTTCTCGCAGGCCGAGATGGACGCCCGGCGCGACGGCATGCTGTTCGACAAGCTCCCCGGTCCGCTCAAGCCCTTCACGAAGCAGGTGTTCACGAAGCGCGGCCAGCTGCTCATGAACACCCTGCGGGTGCCGCACACCCTCGGTGAGGAGAACCGGAAGCTCGTTGCCGGGTCGCCGCTGCTGCTCGGGGTGCTGCTCGACCGGCACGAGTACCGGAAGGAGGAGCTCTCGGGCTTCTACTCGGTGTTCAGCATGGGCGCGGCGATGGAGAACATCTGGCTCGCCACCACCGAGCTCGGCCTCGGGATCCAGTTCGTGTCGTTCCCGATGGAGACCCCGGGCGCCTGGGAGGAGATCGAGGGCCTGCTGCACGTGCCGGACTCCCTCGAGCTGATGGCCGTCTACCGGATCGGGTACCTGCCGTCCGAGCGCCGGCGTCCCGCGATCGACTGGACGTCGAGCGAGCGGAAGCGCCCGTCGCAGTACGTGTTCCGCGGGACCTGCGACACCCCGCAGCAGGGATGGGATGACGCACCCGTCGCCCCGCACATCGAACCGGAGGCGACCCCCTCGTGACCGACAGCCGACCCACCCAGGCCGCGCCGCGCCTCCCGGACCACGCCCCGGGACTGACGGGCCGCCCCTGGATCTCGCAGGACTGGCTCGACGTCGTCTTCGTGCACTGGCGCGTCGACGTGTCGGCGGTGGCGCCGCTGCTACCCGCCGGGACCCGGCCGGACACCCTCACGGCGGACGGCACCGACGACGGGGCGACCACGTGGGTCGGCCTCATCGGGTTCCGGTTCGAGGACACCCGGTTCCCGCCGATCCCGACGGGGAGGATCGGGGACTTCGTCGAGGTGAACGTCCGCGTCTACACGATCGACGACCAGGGACGACACGGCGTGGTCTTCCTGTCGCTCGACGCCGGCAAGCTCCTGCCGACGATCGGCGCGCGCGTCGCGACCGGTCTGCCGTACTGGTGGGCCGATGCCGAGACGCGGAGCGGCGACGGCCGCGTCGGGTACGCGATGCGGCGACACGGGACGCACCTGCGGTCGCTCGTCGACGTGCGGATCGGAGCAGCGGTGACGGAGCCGACGGCCCTCGAGACCTTCCTGACCGCACGGTGGGGCATGCACGTGCACCGAGCCGGCCGGACCCGGTTCTGGCCGAACGAGCACGAGCCGTGGCCGCTCCACCGAGCCTCGGTCGTGTCGCTGCGGGACGACCTGATCGGGGCGGCCGGGCTCCCGTTCGGGCTGGCCTCGCTCGAACCGGACTCGGTGCTCTACTCGCCGGGGGTCACGACGCGCTTCGGTCGGGGGCGCTGAGCGGCGGCGCCACCGCTGCCCGCTCGGCGACGGCGAACTGCACGACGGCCATCACCACGGCGAGCGCCGCGAAGAGCGATCCCGGGCCGATCCAGACCGCCGCGAGACGATCCGGTACGGCGGGGACCGTGAACCCCGCGACGGACAGGCCCGTGCACACCACGGCGACGACCACCGACGCCCACGCCACGAGCAGTCGGTCGACACGGGGCACCGACCGGGCCGAGCGGAACGTCATCGGGATCCAGCCCACCGCGCCGAAGAGCACGCCGAACGGGAGACCGACGACGAGGCTGCCGATCGCGACGATCGCTGCCGTCGTCACCCCGACCGTCATCCGGACGACGTGCAACCGCCAGGACGCCGTCGTGGTCTGCTCGTCGTGGGCGGACCACCCGGCGGCGGCCAGGGCGATCGCCCCCGCGGTGACGACGGCCGCGCTCGCCACCGCGACGACCGCGCCGAGTGGCTCCCCGAAGCGGGCGGCGGCGAGGACGAACAGCGCCGCCAGGAGCAGCAGCAGGACCGGGAGCGTCCAGACCTCGTGACGTCGTGTCGGGGTGCTGAGGACCCAGCCGGGTGGCGGCGTCTCCTCGGCGGTGTCCTCGTCACGGGTCTGCACGAGCCCATCATGCTCGTGGCCGACGCCACCCGCATCCGTCCGGGGGACGTCGGCTGGGTGGGGTCGGTGGTCACCGTCGGTAGAACGGGAGTCATGACACGTGTGGCAGTGGTGACCGGTGGTTCGGCTGGACTCGGACGGGCGACGGTGCGGGAGCTCGCCGCGCGGGGGTGGGACGTGGCCGTGCTCGCGCGGGGGCGGGACGGGGTCGACGCCGCGGTCGCCGAGGTCGAGGCAGCCGGCCGACGCGGGCTCGCGCTCGTGGCGGACGTGGCCGACCGCGAGGCCGTCGAGGCAGCGGCGGACCGGGTCGAACAGGAGCTGGGCCCGATCGACCTCTGGGTGAACGGCGTCATGGTCGGCGTGTTCGGTCGGTTCCTGGACACCGCCCCAGAGGACTTCGAGCGGGCACTGCACGTCACCTACCTCGGCTTCGTGAACGGCACCCGGGCCGCACTGTCCCGGATGGTGCCGCGCGACCGCGGTCAGGTCGTCCAGGTCGGTTCGGCGCTGGGGTTCCGCGGCATCCCGCTGCAGGCCGCGTACTGCGGCGCGAAGCACGCGATCGTCGGGTTCACCGAGTCGGTCGTCTCCGAGCTCCTCGAGCAGGGCAGCAGGGTGCAGGTCTCCCGCGTCGACATGCCGGCGCTCAACACCATCCAGTTCCAGTGGGTGAAATCGAAGCTGCTGCACCAGCCGCAGCCGGTCGCGCCGATCTACCAACCGGAGGTCGGCGCACGGGCGATCGCCACCGTCGCCGAGCGGCCCCGTCGACGCACGTGGGTCGGGGAGTCGACCGTCTACACGATCCTCGGCAACCGGATCAGCGGCCGGTTCGCCGACTGGTACGCCGCGAAGACCCTGGTCTCCGGGCAGCAGGCCCCGGCGAAGGACGGCGCGGCGATCGGCGTGAACCTGTACGAGCCGGTGCCGGGTGACCACGGGGCGCACGGGGTGTTCGACGACACCGCGCACGCCTGGTCGCCGCAGACCTGGTGGGTGGAGCACCGACGTCTCGGGAACGGGATCGTCGGTGCGGTGCTGGCGGGGGCAGCCGGTGCGGTCGCCCTGGCAGCGGGACGACGACGATGACGGCGCGGGCGTCGGCGCGCGGCCGTCGACGCGGCACCGGTGTCGAGGCGTTCCGCGCCACCGTGGGCGTCGGGCACGCCGTCCGGGCGGGCCGGGGGGCGGGCAGCCCGTGCTCGACGCCGTGCTCGCCTGCGGCAGGTCGTCCAGGCGGCACTCGTCGCGCGCGCCGGGACCTCCGACGCGCACACGATCAGCGCGGTCGTGGACACGGTGCACGGCCTGACGATGGTTCCGCTGGTCATCATCGGGCATCGGCGACGGTTCGCGCTCGGCCAGCTCGGGATCGCGCTGGTCCTGGTCGTCGCCGAGTGCGCCGCGGTGGGCACCGGGCGCCGGACGGGCCGCGGCGGTCGGTAGCGCACCGGGTCGGCCGGGATGCGCGGGCTGTCGCCGGTCGCCCACGGAGCGCGGCGTAGCGTCCGGGACATGAGCGACAAGGAACAGACCGAGCCCGTCATGGACGGCGCCACCGAGGCCACGAACCACGAGAAGCTGCGCGGCCTCATCGAGCAGGTCGACCACGACCACGCGGGCGAGGGTGCCGGCGCGATGGCCGACCACCTCCGCGACCGGATGGACGAGACCGGCGTCGTGGACGAGGAAGCCGGCGACACCGAGGACTGAGGCATGCACGCCGGGCGATCGCGCAGCGTCGCGCTCGCCCGGCGGAGCCGTCGGACCGTACCGGCGGCTCAGGCGAGGCGCGCGCGGAAGGTGCGCAGTGTCTCCAGGTCGGCGGCGTCGAGGCCCGAGCGCTCGACGAACCGCTCGACGGCGAACCCGTCGAGCGCCGCGCGGAACGCACCCTCGACCGTGGTGCCGTGCTCTGCGCAGAGCGCCTCGATCCTCCCCTCGGTCGACGGGACGCCGATGGAGGCGAGCAGGGCCGGGGCGTTGTCGACGGTGACGAGGTGGTCGGCGACGATCGCCTCGGGTTCGACCCCCGCGATCGTCAGCAGGGCGAGCGCGACGATCCCGGTGCGGTCGCGTCCGCCCGCGCAGTGGAACAGGACGCCTCCGGGTTCGGCGCGCGCGATCGCCCGCAGCGCCCAGCCGGTGCGTTCGGGCAGCTCGGCGAGGTGCGGGCCGTAGTACAGGGGCGTGCCGACGAGCCCGGTCTCCCAGTACGCCTGCCAGAAGACCGGCGCAGCATCGAGCCCGTCGTGGTCGATGACCACGGTGGTCAGCCAGTCCGGTCGGGCGCCGGTGTCCTTCTCGGTCTCCCACGGTGCGCGCAGGTCCACCACCGTGCGGACCCCGGCGTCGTGCAGCGCCCGCCAGCCGTCGGAGGTCAGTCGGTCGACGCTCTCGGACCGGAAGACGCGCCCGGACGGGGTCGAGCCACCGTCCGCCAGGGGGAGCCCGCCGAGGTCACGGGCGTTGTGCAACCCGTCGGCGTGCAGGGTGCGGTCGACGTCAGACATGCAGCTCCGCGAAGTCGGGATCGAGGTCGCCGAAACGGTGCGCGGTGATCGACACCGTCTGTTCGCGGAGGAACGGCAGCATCTCGATCATGCCGGCCTCGACCACGGGGGCGTCGTGGATCGCCACGTCGACACCGGCGCCGAGGGCTTCCTCGAGCGCGAGCGGGTCGCCGCCGATCAGCCGGATCCGCGCACCGGGGCCGCCGAAGGCGGTGTGCGTCGGACGGTCCTGCCCCTGGGCGAGCACCGCCTCGAGCGCGTCCTGCGGGGCGTCGTCGCCCGAGGACCAGTCCGGCCGGAACAGGTCGCCCGTGGTCGCGCGGCGGAGGAACTCGTCGTCCGACTCGACGAGGTGGTCGACGACGCGCAACGGCGAACGGCTCGAGGCGAGGAGCTGCGTGAGCGGTCCGGGGAGCGGCCGGGCCGTGCTCACGAGGAGGTCGGCGCGGGCCGCGGTCGCGGCGACCAGCACCCGGACGAGGTCGCCGGCGGGAGCGCCCTCTGCGTGCCGGACGATGACGGACTGCGGGCGCCAGCGGAGCACGTTCCGCTCGACGACGAGCCCCGCCGGGTCGTGCGTCACGCCGAACTCGGACTCGCGGGCACGGACGTCGCTGAGCGCACCCGCGCGGACCTGGTCGAACTCCTCGAAGGACAGCCCGCTGCGGGCGGCCTCGATGACGGCCGTGACCCGCGGCGGCAGGCCGTGCAGCTGGATGCTCTTGTGGACGGTGCGGGGCGTCGGTTCCCACCGTCCGAGCGTCGCGACGTCCATCGGTCCGCCCGGCTTCGTGCCGGTGCCGACGGACGAGCGCTTCCACCCGCCGAACGGCTGCCGGCCGACGACCGCACCGGTGGTGCCGCGGTTGACGAACAGGTTGCCGGCGCGGACCCCGGCGATCCAGTCCGCGACCTCGTCGGGGTCGAGGGAGTGGATGCCGGCGGCGAGACCGTGGTCCGTGTCGTTCTGGATCGCGACGGCCTGGTCGAGGGTCTCGGCGCGCATGACGCCGAGCACCGGCCCGAGGTGTTCGGTCCGGTGGAAGTCGCTGCCCGGGCGCACGCCGTCGCGGATGCCCGGCGACCACAGTCGTCCGGAGTCGTCGAGCGGGACGGGCTGCACGAGCCAGGACTCCCCCGGCGCGAGCTCGGTCAACCCGGCGCGCACCGTGCCCTCGGGTTCGGCGATGAGCGGCCCCATCTGCGCGGACGGGTCGTCCGGCCAGGCGACGCGCAGGGTGCGGGTTGCGTCGACGAGCTGCCGACGGAACCGTTCGCTGTCGCCGACGGACCCGACGAGGACCACGAGCGAGCACGCCGAGCGCTGCTGTCCGGCGCGTCCGAAGGCCGACCGGACGACGTCCTGCACGGCGAGGTCGAGGTCGGCGCTCGGCGTGACGACGATCGCGTTCCGCCCGCTCGTCTCGGCGGTGAGCGGCAGCCCGGCCCGCCACCAGCGGAACGATCGAGCGGTCTCCGCCGACCCGGTCAGGACGATCCGGTCGACCGTCGGGTGCGCGATGAGGTCACGGCGGAGCTGGTCGTCGTCGAGGTCGACGAGCTGGAGCAGGGAGTGCGGCACCCCGGCGTCCCAGAGGACGTCGGCGAGCACCGCGCCGGACCGCTCGGCCTCGGGCGCGGGCTGCAGGACGACCCCGCTGCCGGCGGCGAGGGCGGCGACCACGCCCGCGGCCGGGTTCGCGACCGGGGCGCTCCACGACGACACCACCACGGTGAGCCGGGGCGGCACGTACCGGGCGCCGTCGCCGTCGAGCACGGCCAGCCGCCGGGCGCTGTCGGCGGCGTGGTGGGCGGAGTCGATCGCGGCGCTCACGTCGGAGTCGGCCTCGGCGAGGGTCATGCCCCGTCTCCGCCGCTGCCACCTCGACGAGGTCCGCACGCCGCGTCTCGAGCTCGTGCGCGATGAGGTCGAGGAGCTCGGCGCGGTCGGACGGGTCCTGTCGTCCCCAGTTCACGCCGGCCTGCGCGGTCCGGGCGACGATGCGCTCGAGCTTCGAGCGGTCGGCGACCCTCGCACCGCGGATGGTCTGGGCGCCGAGCTTCGACCGCGGTACGCGGCGGAGCACGTCCGTCGCCCACGCACGGTTGGCCGCGGTCGACGGATCGGTGTCCGGCGCGTTCGCGAAGGCGTCCCGGTGCACGGGTTCGCCGATCGGGGCGCGGCGGTCCTGCGTCCGGTGGGTGGCCGGCACCGGATCCGTTGCGTCGAGGGCCGTGACCGCCGCGAGCCACCGGCCGCGTTCGCGCTCGAAGACGCGCTCGTCGTGGCCGATGTCGGCGGCGCCGGCGACGAAGCCGTCACCGCTGGCGCTCTCCTGCAGCCGCCGGGCGAGGTACGGGATCGCCGAGTCGAAGTGGTCGGGGTGCACGACCGGCGCGGCGAGCAGCACCGGACCGACGTCGGCGCGGACGGCGTCGAGGTGGCCTGAGGCCATCCCGAGCAGCACCGCGACGTGCACGCCGTCGGTGACCCCGCGGCGACCGGCGAGGGTCCACGCCGTCGCGAGCGTGAAGAGGTTGTGGCTCGCGACGCCGATCCGGACCGCGTCGATACGCTCCGGCGTGAGCGCGGCATCGAGCAGCCGGAGGTACGCGGTGTCGGTCTCGACCTTCGAGCCCCACGTGGCGAGGGGCCACCCGTGCAGGACCGCGTCGACCCGCTCCGTGGCGAGGGACGCCCCCTTGACGAGCCGGACCGTGATCGGTGCGCCGCCGCGGGCACGTCGCTGCTGGGCCCAGGCGGTCAGGGACTCGAGGGCGCCGGCGGTGTCGGGCAGGTACGCCTGCAGCACGATCCCGGCTTCGAGCCCGAGGAACTCGTCGCGGTCGAGCAGGGTGCGGAAGGCGGCGAGGGTGACGTCGAGGTCGCGGTGGTCCTCGGCGTCGAGTGTCACGGACTTCGCCACCGGCGACCCCGCGGCGAGGCGGTACAGCGGCACCAGGCGGTCCACCACCCGTTCGACGGTCTGGTCGAAGGCCCACGGGGACAGCTGCGGCACGACCGAACGCACGCCGATCGACACCTGGTCGACCTCGTCACGGGCCAGCAGGTCCATCGTCCCCTGCAGCCGTCGGTCGCTCTCCGCGGTGCCGAGGACCGCGTCGCCGAGCAGGCGCACGTCGAGGCGCACACCGGGGCCGCCGACCTTCGCGAGCGCCGCGCCGAGCTTCGCGTCGGGCGCGTCGACCACGAGGTGCCCGGCCATCCGCCGCAGGATCCGCCGCGCGGTCGGGGCAACCGCCCACGGCGCCATCGTGGCGAACCCTCCGCCGAAGGTCACCGCGCCGCGCAGGGACCAGGAGAGGAAGTCGGGGACGTCCTGGCTGACCTTCTCGAGGTTGCGCGCCACCACGCGGGGGTCCTCGGGACGGACGACCTTGTCGACCAGACCGCGGGTGAAGTCGAGCCCCTGTCCGTCCCGCAGGGCCTCGGACAGGCGCACGGCACCGGCGTCGGGCTTCGTCCCCGCCGACGCCGCGAGCCAGCGGCGCACGAGGGCGACGGCGTCGTCGGTGCAGTCCTGCAGTCGGGCGCTCGGCATGCTCCGATCGTATGCTGCGCCACCGACCCCACCTCGGAGCGAGCCGTGTGCCGGCGGCGAGTCATCCGAGCGGATGATCATGCCGTCGAACCGTGTCGAGGTCGATACGCTGGCGCCATGTCGATCGAGGGCGCCGAAGGCCACGACTGGGCCACGTGGGACGCCTACCACGACGTCTGGCGGCGACTCGACCGGGCACTCGACCAGGCCGTGCAGCACGGTGCCGGGATCTCGATCCCCGAGTTCGAGATCCTCATCGGGCTGCAGCGCGAGCCGGACCACCGGCTCCGGGTCCGGGACATCGCGGCCGGCATCGGCTGGGAGAAGTCGCGCGTCAGCCACCAGGTCACGCGCATGGTCGCGCGCGGGCTGGTCGAGCGTGCGGACTGTCCCACCGACGGACGGGGCAGCTGGGTGGAGATGACCCCGGTCGGCCGCAGGGCGGTGCTCGCCGGGATCCGTGCGCACACCGGTGCGCTCGAGGAGCTGTTCTGGAGGCCCGTGGGGACCGATGCGGACACGCTGCGGTCCGTCAGTGCTCGCGTCGACGACGCGATCGGCCCCGTCGAGACGGAGCCGGACACCGCACCCTGAGACGACGACACCCCCGTCCCGGGACGGCCGGGGCGGGGGTGTGACGTGGGGGGTGTTACTTGATCTGGGCGGTGATGGTCGCGACGCCGACGAGGAGGCCGGACTTCACGGCGTCGGTCTTGAAGGTGCTGTTGAGCAGCTTCGCGGCGTCACCGGAGACGTGCACGGTGGTGCCGGTCAGGATCGCGTTGTCGCCCTCGAGCTGCAGCGGCTTCAGGGTGCCACCGTGCAGGGAGAACAGGTACGCGTTGTTGACCGCGACCTTGCCGTTGACCAGGACGTCGCCGTAGAGCTTGGACGAGCCGGGGTTCACGACGAAGTTCTCCAGCGTGACCGTGGTCTCACCGGCGGTGAGGGTCAGACCCGAGTCGTCGTGGTTGAGCAGGCCCTGCACGTAGGGGCGGTAGTTGCCGTCCGGGGACCAGTACGTGACCGACCCGGAGGTGATCGGGAACGACACGGACCCGTCGGCGAGCTTGGCGTCACCGGAGACACCCGGGGTCAGCTTCAGGGCGGTGAGGGCGTCGGTGAAGCCGGAGTCGAGCTTCACGGCGGTGTTGCCGCCGAGGACCTCGGGGACCGAGGCGACGGGGCCGGGGATCTTCGACGACGACGAGGACACGGTGTGCACCGACGGGGTCGAGGCCTGCGCGGAGGTGATGCCGAACGCGGCACCGCCGAGCACGAGCGCACCCGTGGTCGCGAGGGTGATGGAGGTCTTCAGGGACTTGCGCATGGGATCTGTCCTTTGCTGTCTCGGGGGCTCCGGCCGGTGGCGACGTGCTCCTGTGCACGTGCCGTGCTGTGTGCTTGCTGAGGCCCGGCCGTTCGTGACCGGAGAGCGCCCTGGGCGTTTGCCCTTGTGACATGCATTCGGCACCCCCTGCCGAACGGTTTGGAAGTTTTTCTGGGTTTCTCGGGCGACCGCCTCCGTACCGTGGGGTCATGGCCCCCGCATCCCCTTCGAGCACCGACCGGATCCGCGCGATCGACGCCTGGTGGCGCGCCGCGAACTACCTCACCGTCGGCCAGATCTACCTGCTCGACAACCCGCTGCTCGACCGCTCGATCGCACCCGACGACGTCAAGCCCCGCCTGCTCGGACACTGGGGCACCTCGCCGGCGCTCAACCTCGTGTACGCGCACTGCAACGCACTCATCGCCGAGACCGACCGCCAGCTGCTGTACATCTGCGGCCCCGGGCACGGCGGCCCCGCCATGAACGCCAACGCACTGCTCGACGGGACGTGGGGCGAGCTCTACCCGGGCATCACCCCGGACCCGGACGGACTGCGGCAGTTCTTCCGCCAGTTCTCGTTCCCGGGTGGCATCCCGTCGCACGCGGCCCCCGAGACACCAGGGTCGATCAACGAGGGCGGTGAACTCGGCTACTCCCTCGCCCACGCGTACGGCGCGGCCCTCGACAACCCCGACCTGGTCGTCGCCTGTGTCGTGGGCGACGGCGAGGCCGAGACCGGCCCGCTCGCCGGCTCGTGGCAGGCGCACACGTTCCTCGACCCGGTGTCGGACGGCGCCGTGCTGCCGATCCTCAACCTGAACGGGTGGAAGATCGCGAACCCGACGATCCTCGCCCGCATCCCGCACGACGACCTGCACGCGTACTTCCGTGGTCTCGGGCACGAGCCGATCGTGGTGGACTCCGCCCGCGTCGACGACGACCCGTTCGCCGTGCACGCCCTGTTCGACGGCGCGCTCCGGCGTGCGCTCGCGACGATCGACGACATCCAGGCCGCGGCCCGTGCGCAGGCCCAGCGGGCAGCAGCCGGACAACCGGCCGGCGCCGCCGACCTGCGCCCGCGCTGGCCGATGATCATCCTGCGGACGCCGAAGGGCTGGACCGGCCCGAAGGAGGTCGACGGCGAGCAGGTCGAGGGGACCTTCCGTGCCCACCAGGTCCCGCTGCCGGCCGTGCGGGACAACGACGAGCACCGCCGCCAGCTCGAGGAGTGGATGCGGTCCTACCGCCCCGAGGAGCTGTTCGACGAGTCCGGGCAACCGATCGGCATCCTCACCACCATCCGGCCCGCGGGCGACCTGCGGATGAGCGCGACGCCGCACGCGAACGGCGGTCGGCTCCGCACGGCGCTCGACCGCCCCGGGCTCGAGGAGTTCGGGGTCCCGGTCGGCGAGGACGCGAGCGCGACCGGCACGCTCGGCCCCTGGCTCGCGGCCCTCATCGAGCGGAACCCCGCGTCCTTCCGGCTCTTCGGCCCGGACGAGACGGTGTCGAACAAGCTCGACGCGGTCTTCGACGTGACATCCCGGGTCTGGCGTGCCCAGCGCGGCGTCGGCGACGAGCACCTCGGCGCACACGGCCGGGTCACCGAAGTGCTGTCAGAGCACCTGCTCGAGGGCATGCTCGAGGGCTACGTGCTGAGCGGTCGTCACGGCATCCTCAACACGTACGAGGCGTTCGCGCACATCATCGACTCGATGGTCGGGCAGTACGCGAAGTGGCTCGAGTCGTCCACCGACATCGACTGGCGCGCCCCCGTCTCGAACCTGTCGATCCTGCTGTCGTCGCACGTCTGGCGCCAGGACCACAACGGCTTCTCGCACCAGGACCCGGGGTTCCTCGACGTCGTCGCGTCGAAGCAGCAGGACCTCGTCCGGATCAAGCTGCCGGCGGACGCGAACACCCTGCTCGCCGTCGCGGCACACGCGATGGAGACGACCGACCGCATCGAGGTGATCGTCGCCGGCAAGCACCCCGAACCGGTGTTCCTGTCCCTCGAGGACGCCGTCGCGCACGCGGACGCCGGCGTCGGGCAGTGGGACTGGGCCGGCACCGAGGAGACCGAGGGGCACGTCGACGTCGTGCTCGCCTGCGCCGGTGACGTCCCCACCGTCGAGACCGTGGCCGCCGCGGACATCATCCGCCGCCACGCGCCCGGGGTCGGTGTCCGGGTGGTCAACGTCGTGGACCTGCTGTCCATCGGCGACCCGCGGAAGCACGAGCACCCCATCCCCGACGAGCGGTACGACGCACTGTTCCTGCCCGGCACCCCGACGGTCTTCGCCTTCCACGGGTACCCGTCGCTCGTGCACCAGCTCACCTACCGTCGGAACGGGCACGACGACCTGCACGTACACGGGTTCCTCGAGCAGGGCACCACGACGACCCCGTTCGACATGCTCATGCGCAACGAGATGGACCGGTTCGCGCTCGCGCACGACGCCCTGACCCGGGTGGACCCGGATGCGCACGAAGCGCTGCGCACGCGGCTGACCGAGGCCCGGACGGCGGCGCGCGAGTACGCCTACTCGCGTGGCGAGGACCACCCGACGGTCGGTGCGTGGCGGTTCTCGGGCTGGCCGCAGGACGAGGCGGCGTCGGAGGGCACGGGCGGCGACCCGGGCGAGGGCGAGTCCGAGGGGGCTGCGCCCGGCAACTGACGCGCGTCCGCGCACTCCTCCACATCCGGGAGGCGCGGGTCACCTTCCACAGGACCGGTCACGCTCGGCGCGTGGCCGGTCCTGTCGCGTCAGGGTGGCGGACATGGATGCAGGCTGGACGAGCGCGAGCGTGTCGTGCTCAGCGCCATGGTGGCGGTCGCGAGCGTGGTGGTCACGGTGGTCGAGGGGCGGCGGGCGCGGCGGAATACCGAGTTCTTGGGCCACCGGGACCACTGGTGGCAGCGTTGGTCGTGGGTCGTCGAGCGGGTGCTGTCGACCGATGAGCGGCGCCGTGACGCGGCCGCTCTGATGACCGATGCCCTGATGACCCGGGCGTGGGTGACCGACGACGACAAGTGGGTCGAGCGCGCGCTCGACGATCGCGAGACGACCGCCGCGCGACGGCTCCGCGGCAGAGAGGAACGACCTGACCGTGATCTCGGATGAAGACGACGCGTCCTTCAAGGCCCGACTGGACCGGATGGAACGCCGGACCCCCAGCCTGCTCGCGCACCCGCACTACGGGCCACTCGTCCGTGCAGCCGGCGACCTCGAACGACTCGAGGAGATGCGGATCGAGTGGCGCGAACGGCAGGAACGGGCACGCGCGCGACGACTCCAGTGGGAGGCCTCGATCACCGAGGGCTGACCCACCGTGCGGGTCCCGGTGGCACGCTGGACCGGTGAGCGAGTTCGTCATCCCGGCCCCGACCGTCCCGACCGTCCCGACCACGACCGGCGGGCGCTTCCCCGTCCGGCGGGTGTTCTGCGTGGGTCGCAACTACGCCGCGCACGCTCGGGAGATGGGACACGATCCGGACCGCGAACCGCCGTTCTTCTTCACGAAGCCGGCCGACGCGGTCGTGACGGACGGCGCGGACACCCCGTACCCGTCCGTCACCCGGCAGCTCGAGCACGAGGTCGAGCTGGTCGTGGCGATCGGCCGGGGCGGGTCGGACATCCCCGTCGACGCGGCCCTCGACCACGTCTGGGGATACGCGGTCGGCATCGACCTCACGCGACGCGACCTGCAGGCCGAGGCGAAGCGGCTCGGACGCCCGTGGGACACCGCCAAGGGCTTCGACGCCTCGGCCCCGGTCGGCACGATCACCCCCGCCGCCGACGTCGACCCGACCTCGGGCACCGTCGAATTCCGGGTGCACGGCGACGTCCGCCAGACCGGTGACCTCGCCGACCAGATCTGGTCGGTCGCCGAGACGGTCGCCGAGCTCTCGCGTTTCGTGACCCTCGCGCCGGGCGACCTGCTGTTCACCGGGACACCGGACGGGGTCGGGGTCGTCGACCGCGGGGACCTGCTCGAGGGCACGATCGGCGGCGTCGGTTCGGTGCGGACCGTCATCGTCTGACGCCGTCGCGTTTCCCCCGTGTGACGGCGGACTGGGAGGGCTCGCAGCCTCGCCGAGTAGCAATGTGTCGACGCCGCCGCGGGGTGTGCGGCGTCCCACACAGGACACGCGGACCGCGACGGGGCGGGGCGGCGCGTCCGGAGAACGGAGGTGCCGCCGTGCAGGAACACGATCTGCTCGCGACGTCCTGGACCTGGGCCGGGACCGAACCGATCGGCGAGCGCATCGCCGCCGTCGGTGCCGCAGGCTTCGCAGGACTCTCGCTGTCGCTCGGCGACCTGCACGAGGTGCGGGCGACGATCGGGTTCGTCGAGCTCCGCCGCATGCTCGACGGTGCCGGGATCGTCTGGGTCCAGCTGGGACCGCTCGAACGCTGGTGGACGTGCGCGAGCCACACCACCGACCAGGACGCCGACCGCGGCGTCGTGCTCGAGGCCGCGGCGACGCTCAGCGCCTGGCAGGTCGTCGCGCGTGCGGACGTCACGCTGCCCGGCGTCGCGCCGACGGCCATGGTCGACGACTGGAACGCGCTGGCCGGCCAGGCCGCGGCGGTCGGTGCCCAGCTCGTCCTCGAGCCCGAACCGTGGTCGAACCTGCCGACCGTCGAACGCGCCTCCCGGTTCGTCACGGCCGCCGGTCACCCGAACGGCGGACTCCTGGTGGACGCGATGCACGCGCTGCGCGGCGGCTCCACGCTGGCTTCCATCCGCGAGGGCGTCGCACCGGCCACCCTGGCAGCGGTCGAGCTCAGCGACGGCCTGCTCCACACACCCGCGGGCATGACGCTCGCCGAGGAGGCCCGCGAGGCACGCCACCTCCCCGGGGCGGGCGCCTGGGACGTCCCGGGCTTCGTCCGGACCGTGCGGGACCTCGGGTTCGACGAGCCGTGGGGTGTCGAGGTCCGAACGGCCGCCCACCGGGCGATGCCGATCGAGGACGCCCTGCGGACGGCTGCAGCGGCGACCCGGGCCGTGCTCGACGCCGCGGACGCGTTCGGCACGCCGGCGGTCCCGGCGATGCCGACCACTCCGGCGCCCACCTCGGCCGTGGACTTCGAGCCGCAGGTCGCTCCGCCGTCGGACGTCCGGCACCGCGACGCCGACTCAGGGGCGCCGGCGTAGGGTCGCCGGCATGACCGACCAGCCTGCACACGACGACGAACTGCTCCGCCGCTCCCAGGAGTCCATCGACGAGGCGAAGGCCGCCGCGGCCGACGTGGTCGAACCGGCAGAGGACGACCTCGTCGACGAAGGTCTGCCGGTCGCCGACGACGCCGCTCCGTCGGACGGCCCCGCACCCGCGCCCTGAGACCGGCAGCGGCCGGATCAGGCCGCACCATGCAGGACCAGGCCGGATCACGCCGGATCAGGCCGCAGCGGACCGGGGCTCAGTCGATCTCGACGACCCGCACGGTGACGTCGCTGGGCCGGCGTCCGAGCAGCGCAGCGGCCTCGGCGACGACGGCGTCGCGGACGCTCCGGACGAGGTCGAGCGTCGGGATCCGCCGGTCCGTCGTCACGACCACCCGGATGCGTGCGCCGTCCGGTCGGTCCTGCACGAGCACGGCACCGCCGTCCCGCGGCAGGTCGAGCACCGAGCGGACGTCTCGGACGAGCGTCGCGAGCTTCGGCCCGGGCGGGAGCACGGAGCGGACCCCCGGGACGCGGAGCACGACCGCGGTCAGTCCGCGCGAGACGGTCCGGACGTCGGCGGTCACGATCGGTCTCCGTCGATGACGTCGGCCACGTGCACCACGAGCGACCGGACCACGAACGGCGCGTGCACGGCGAGCGTGTCCGCGACGAGCGTCCGGAGGGCCTCCGCGCGGAGGTGGACCGGCCCGTCGGTGCTCGCGGCGATCGACACCTCGACGTCGATCGGGGCTCCGGCGGTCCCGAGCTCGCCGGTGAACCGCGTCCGGCGGACGACCACGCCGGGGACCTCGTCGCCGAGCGCACGGACGAGTCCCCGGAGTGCGCCCTCCGTGACGACGAGCGTCGAGGCAGGGTCCTCGTCGGGGACCGGGATGTCCCGGCCCGCGTGTGCCGTCGTCCGCACCGAGGCGAGCACGCTCGCGATCCACCCGTCGTCGACAGCGGTCGCGGCGACGTCCGCGTCGAGCAGGTCGCGTGACGCCGTCCGCAGGACTTCGAGGCGCGCCAACGCGACGGAGGCCTCGGGATCGGCGTCGATGTCGGGTCTGGCCGGGGTGCGGTCGGCATCCAGGTAGTCGGAGAGCTCCTCGAGGGAGAACGCGCCGAACCGTTCGTCGTCGGTCATCGCCAGCCCTCCATCCGCTCGAGGACCCGGCGTCGTGCCCGGGCGAGCGCGCCGCGGACCGCGGCCTGCGACATCCCCGTGGCCTCGGCGATCTCGGCGTACGACGCCCCACCGATCTCGCGCATCACCCAGACGACGCGAGGTCCGTCCGGCAGTTCCTGCACGATACGCGCGAGTTCCTGGACCTGCAGGCGCGCGCTGACCACCTCGTCGACGGGACGGTCGTCGGAAGCGTCGACCACCGCGTCGAGGTCGAGGTGCGGGTGACGCCGACGGAGACGATCGAGCGCCTTGTTCGCCGCGATGCGGAACAGCCAGTTCCGCACCCGCTCGGGGTCGTCCACCCGGTCGATCCGCTGCCACGCCTGCAGCGCTGCCTCCTGGACGGCGTCCTCGGCGTCCCCGTCGCCGTGGCCGAGGATCCGGGCCGCGTAGGCACGCATGTGCGGACCGTACCGCCGGATCAGGACGCCGAACGCGACCGTGTCACCGTCGGCACTGCGCTCGACGAGGGAGGCGTCCGACAGGGACGCCAGGGCATCAGCGTCGCTCAGGATCGACTCCTCGTGGGATTTCCCCGGTTCTCGCGTGACGTTTCCGGTCGTCGCCACGTCTTCCCTACGTACCTACCAGGAGCGTGCTGCGTGCCTGGTCGAGAACGCGCCGTGGCCGGTCATCCCTGAACGAACGGCCACGGCGTCTCGACGGCGGTCCGTGCGTCCCCTGATCCGGCGCACGGGCCGTCTTCTTCCCAGGCCCGTGGTGTGCCCCGCGCCGGTCCTACTCGTCGACCTCGTCACCGAGGAAGTCCGCGTAGGTCACCTCGGGCTCCGCCACCGCGACCCCCGGATCCACGGGCGTGTGCGCCGACCGGTCCCCCGCGATCGTGACGCGTTCCTCCGTGGTGAACGGGGGCAGGTACTTGCTCGCGCTCATGCTCGTGCCCTTTCGTCCCGGCGAAGGTAACAGCACGCGACGGCAGCGCGGGGTCCCGCACACGAATCGTCCCCCGACCGCAGCCGGAACGGGGGACGGTTGTTCGCCCGGGGCGGACCCCATGCGGACGCATGCTCACGATTCCCGGACGACCTCCGACGGGTCCTTGTCCGACCGCCACCCCCGCCACGACGGCTGGCGCAGTCGGCCGTCCGAGGTCCACTCGGCGAACTCGACCTCGCCCACGCGCTTCGGCGTCACCCAGTGCGCGTCACGGGCGTCCGGCCGGGGAACGTCCACGAACGGTGATGTCGTTCGTCCGAGCGCGCCGAGCACCGTGCCGATCTCGTCGAGGTCACGGTCACGGAACCCGGTGCCGACCTTCCCGACGTACTCCAGCCCGTCCGGCCCCGGCACGCCGAGCAGCAGGGAGCCGATCCCGCCGGCGCGTCGGCCGTTCCCCGGCTTCCACCCGCCGATCACGACCTCCTGCGTGGCGTGGTGCTTCAGCTTGAGCCAGGCCTCGGATCGCCGTCCCTCGGCGTACTTCGAGGTGCGCTTCTTCGCGACGACCCCTTCGAGTCCCTGCTCCGCCGAGTCAGCCATCGCCCGGGCGAGGTCACCTTGGTGGGCAGGCGGGACATCGATCGCACCGCCCGGTTCGACCACCGTCTCGAGCGCCTGCCGACGCCCGTCGTACCCGAGCCGGGTGAGCTCGTGGCCGTCCGCCTCGAGCACATCGAAGAGCAGCAGCCGGACCGGCGTCTGCCGCCGTGCTGCCTCGACCTCTCGCGATCGGGTCAGTCCCATCCGGTTCTGCAGCAGCTGGAACGAGGGCCGCCCCCGGTCGTCGAGGGCGACGATCTCGCCGTCGAACACCCCGTCGACCCCGGCCCGGTCGCCGAGTTCCTGCAGCTCCGGGTACTGCGCCGTCAGGTCGTTGTCGTTGCGGCTGCGGAGGGTGACCGTGCCGTCCCGCACGGTCGCGAGCGCGCGGATGCCGTCCCACTTCATCTCGAATGCCCAGTCGGATGCGTCGAGCGACGGCTCGCCCTTCGCGAGGGTCGCCTGCATCGTCCGGCGGTCGGCGGGAGCCGTGTCCGACGCCGCCGTCCGGTCGATGCGCGGGCTCGCCGCACGCCCCGGAGCTGCGGACCGGGAGGCGCGGCTCGCCGCCGCCGGGTCCCCGCCGTCCGCCAGGCGGTCCGGTTGGTCCTTCGTGCGGTGGATGAGCCAGTTCTTCTCGTCGCCCTCGCGCCCACGACCCCGCCCGCGGGTGTGCAGCAGCGCGAGACGGCGAGCGCCCCCGGTCCGGCCGTGCAGCGTGACGATGACCTCTTCGCCCTCGCGCCACTTCTCGAGCTCGTACGTGCCGTCGTCCCAGATCGTGACCGTCCCCCCGCCGTACTCGTCCTTCGGGATCGTGCCCTCGAACGCGCCGTACTCGAGCGGGTGGTCCTCGGTCTGCACCGCGAGGTGGTTCTTCCCCGGGTCCGTCGGCTCGCCCTTCGGCAGCGCCCAGCTGACCAGGACGCCGTCGTGCTCGAGCCGGAAGTCGTAGTGGTCGCGGGTGGCGTGGTGTTCCTGGATGACGAACGTCGGGGTGCCGTCCTTCCGCACCGTCGGGGCGTCCTCGGGGACGGGCTCCGGGGTCTTCGCGGCGTCGCGCTTGGCGCGGTAGGCCGTGAGCCGGTCGCGGGCCGGCTGCTCCGCGTCGTTCGCCCGCTGGGTCCGGTCGCTGTCCCAGTGACCGTGGTCGTCCCGCCCGACCGCCAACGAGGCGGAGGCGACCGGGTGCAGGTGGTCGCCCCGTTCCTCCAGGCGTTCGAGGACCTCGTCCAGGGTGAGCTGCGCGAGCCCCCGCTCGGTGAGTTCCTGCCACGTGCGTGGAGCGGCGACCGTCGGCCGGTCACGGCCGCGCAGGGAGTACGGCGCGATCGTCGTCTTGTTGCCGTTGTTCTGCGACCAGTCGACGAACACCTTGCCCGTCCGCTCCTTGCGGCTCATCGACGACAGCACGAGGTCCGGCAGGTCCTGTTCGAGCGCCTTCGCGAGTTCGTGCGCGACCTCGGACACGTGTGCGGTGGTCGCGCGTCCGTCGAGCGCGGCGTAGAGGTGGATGCCCTTCGACCCGGACGTCACCGGGTACGGGGCGAGCCCCATGCCGTGCAGGATCTCGCGCGCGGCGACGGCGACCTCGACGCACTCGGGCAGGCCGACGCCCTCGCCGGGGTCCAGGTCGAGCACGAGGCGGTCCGGGTTCTGCTGCCCCCCTCGGGGACCGAACCGCCACTGCGGCACGTGCAGCTCCAGTGCGGCCTGCTGCGCCATCCACACCAGGGTCGGCAGGTCGTCGACGATCGGGTACTCGTTGTCGTGCTCGGCGTGGTGGATGGTGTGGTGCCGGACCCAGTCCGGGGCGGAGTCCGGCAGGTTCTTCTCGAAGAAGACCGTGCCCTCGACGCCGTTCGCCCAGCGCTTCCGGGTGACGGGGCGGTCCTTCACGTGCGGGATCATCCACGGCGCCACACGCTCGTAGTACTCGATCACCCGCCCCTTGGTCGTGCCGGTCTCCGGGTAGAGCACCTTGTCGGTGTTGGTGATCGCCAGTCGACGGTCGCCGACGAGGACGACGGTCTTGCGGGCCACCGGGCTCACAGCGCCACGCCGGTCGCGCCCGCCACCGTGAGGGTCGTCCCCGACGTGTACGACGACTCCGGTCCGGCCAGGTACACGTAGGCGCTGCCGAGCTCGACGGGCTGCGCGGGTCGGCCGAACGGGGTGTCCTGACCGTAGGCGGCGATCTCGTCGCCCGGGTAGCTGATCGGTTGCAGCGGCGTCCACACCGGGCCCGGAACGACGGTGTTCGCCCGGATCCCCTTCGCGGCGAGCTGTCGCGCGAGCCCGTTCGTGTAGGTGATGATCGCGGCCTTCGTCGCCGCGTAGTCGATCATCCGGTCCTGCGGTTGGTACGCGGCAACCGAGCTCGTCGTGACGATCGCGCTGCCCGGCGCCATGTGGGGCACCGCTGCCCGGACCAGCCAGAAGAGCGAGTACAGGTTGACCTTCATCGTGCGGTCGAAGTCCTCGGTCGACTGCGCCGTGACGTCCTCGTGCACCTGCTGGTGGCCGGCGACGAGCACGAGGGCGTCGAGTCCCCCGAGCTCGCTGACCGCGTCGCGCACGAGCGTGTCGCAGAACCCCTCGTCGGTCAGGTCGCCGGGGAGCAGCACGGCCTTCCGCCCGAGGTCGCCCACGACGTCGCGGACGGCTTCGAGGTCCTCGCGTTCCTCGGGCAGGGCGTTCAGGGCGACGTCCGCGCCCTCCTTCGCCATCGCAATCGCCGCTGCCCGCCCGATGCCCGAATCGGCCCCGGTGACGAGCACACGGTAGCCGGGCATGCGGCCCGTGCCGAGGTAGCTCGTCTCGCCGTGGTCCGGTGCCGGGTCCATCGCGCTCGCCAGTCCGGACCCCTGCTGCGTCTGCGCGGGGAAGGGCGGACGGGGGAACTGCGAGCGCGGGTCCTGCTTGTCGAGCTGGCTCATGGGCCCATGGTGCTCGCGCCGCGGCCACCGCGGTTCAGCGAAGCGGGATCTGTGGAGAACCCGTCCGCTGCGGGCGCTCCCGTGGAGAGACGGGCATCATGTGGCCATGAGGTCGATCTGGAAGGGTTCCATCGCGTTCGGGCTCGTCAACGTCCCGATCAAGGTCTACGCGGCGACCGAGACCCACGACGTCTCGCTGCACCAGGTCCACGACGAGGACAAGGGCCGCATCCGGTACAAGCGGGTGTGCGAGTTCGGCCACGAGGTCGAGTACGCCGACATCCAGCGCGCCTACGACGACGGTGACAAGACCGTGGTCCTGACGGCCGACGACTTCAAGCAGCTCCCCGAGGAGCAGTCGCACGAGATCGAGGTCCTCGAGTTCGTCCCCGTCGACCAGGTCGACCCGATGATGTTCGAGAAGTCCTACTACCTCGAGCCCGACTCCCGCTCCCCCAAGGCGTACGTGCTCCTGCGCGAGACCCTCACGAAGACCGACCGGCTGGCGATCGTGCAGTTCACACTCCGGCAGAAGACCCGGCTCGGCGTCCTGCGCGTGCACGACGACGTCATCCTGCTGCAGGGGCTGCTCTGGGGCGACGAGGTGCGTGCCGCCGACTTCACGGCCCTCGACGCGGCGGTGAAGGTCAGTGCGAACGAGCTGAAGATGTCGTCGTCACTCGTCGACAGCATGTCCACCGACTTCGACCCCGACCGCTACACCGACGCCTACCAGGTGGAGCTGCAGCAGCTCATCGACGCCAAGCTGGAGTCCGGCGACGACATCGACACCGAGCAGACCTTCGGCGAACGCGCGGACGACGACGATGACGAGGGTGGCGACGTCATCGACCTGATGGCCGCCCTGCGGGCGTCGGTGGACAAGAAGCGGTCCGGGTCTGGAGGCGCGGGGTCGCGTTCCCGGCGCGGGTCCCGTTCCACGAAGCAGGAGTCCACTGCCGACGCGTCGCCGAAGCGGACACCGGCCACGAAGGCGCCCTCGAAGAAGGCTCCTGCCGAGAAGGCCCCCGCGAAGAAGACACCCACGAAGAAGGCCCCGGCGAAGAAGACCCCGGCGAAGAAGGCCCCCGCGAAGCCCGCCGCCGGGAAGCAGGCCAGCTAGCCGGACGCCCACGACACGAGCAGGAAACACGCGTCGGCCAGACTGGACGCATGACTCCACAAGAGCCAGGGAGCCTGTCCTCGTCATCCGTGAGTGCAGGCCCGCCCGTCACCGTCTCCATCACCCGCCTCGTCGAACCCGACCGCATCCCGGACGCCACCCGCTGGGTCCAGTCCGGCGTGAACCTCGCGAACCGCTACCCGGGGTTCCTCGGCTCCGGGTGGGTCCGCTCGCACGCGACGAGCCGTGAGTGGCACATGCTGTACCGGTTCGCCGACCACGACGCCCTGGCGACGTGGGAGAACTCCGACGACCGGCTCCGGTGGCTCGACCTCGGCCGCGACCTCGTGGTGGAGTCCCGGGTCGAGAAGCGCACCGGGATCGAGGGCTGGTTCGACGCCCCGGCCGATGCCCCGGCGTCGAGTGCACCGCCGCGGTGGAAGCAGGCCGTGAGCATCTGGCTCGGCTTCTTCCCGGTCAACCTGGCGTTCACGTACCTGGTCGGCTGGCTCGTCCCGGCGTTCGGCGCGCTCCCCGTGCTGCCGCGGGTGCTCGTCACGACGCTGGTGCTCACGCCGATCATGACGTTCTGGGTGCTGCCGTTCGTGACGACGCTCATCCGCCCGTGGCTGCTCGCGCCGCCGAAGCGGGGCTAGCCCCTCAGCCGAGCACCGACAGCTGGTCGAGCCGCTCGAGGATCACACCCTCGCGGAGCGCCCACGGGCAGATCTCGAGCGCCGGCAGGTCGAAGATGTCGAGGCACGCCTCGGCGACGAGGGCACCGGGGACGACCTGGTGCGCCCGACTCGGCGACACCCCTGGGAGCGTCGCGAGCTCGTCGACCGACATCGTCAACAGGGCGGGCAGCTTCGCGCGGAGCACATCGCCGTCGAGCGACCGCGGCACGAGCGACCCGGCGGCGGACGGCGCCGCACCGCAGATGCGGGCGATCGACCGGAACGTCTTCGAGGTCGCGACGGCACGGTCGGGCCGGCCGGCGCGCAGCAGCAACCCGGCGTCGCGGGCGATCTCGACGCGGATCTCGTGGCGGATCCGGCGCACGTCGTCCTCGGTCGGGGTGCCGGTGGCGAAGTAGGAGCGGGCGAGCCGTGCGGCGCCGATCGGCATCGACCACGCGACGTCCGGCGCCTCGTCGGCACCCCCGGCGATCTCGAGGGACCCGCCGCCGATGTCGAACACCGCCAGGCGACCGGCGGACCACCCGAACCACCGCCGGACGGCGAGGAAGGTCAACCGCGCCTCGTCGCCACCGGACAGCACGGCCAGCTCGACGCCGGTCGCCCGCTCGACGTGCGCGAGCACCGCGTCGGAGTTCACGGCGTCGCGGACGGCCGAGGTCGCGAAGGCGAGCATGTCCTCGCACCCGCGGTCCTCGGCGACGCGGACGGCGTCGGCGACGAACGACGTCAGGGCGTCGACGCCCGCCTGGGTCACCGCGCCGGCGTCGTCGAGGTGCTCGGCCAGACGCAGCGGCTGCTTGAACGACGACGCCGGCAGCGGGGCCGCCCCGCCGTGAGCGTCCACCACGAGCAGGTGGCCGGTGTTGGACCCGATGTCGAGGACTCCCACGCGCATGCCACAACGCTAGTGGCCCGGGCCGACTGGAACGGCCCGGGAGGCGCGCCTCACCGCGCCAGGAACGCCTCGAGTTCCGCGGTGGTCGGGTACGACGCCTGCGCGCCCGCCTTCGTCGCGGCGTACGCCCCGACACCGACCGCGAACCGCGCGGCCTCGACGAGCGGGTCGCCCGCGGCGAGGCGGAGCGCCACCGCCCCCATGAACGCGTCCCCGCAGCCCGTGGTGTCCACCGGCTCGACCCGCACGGCGTCGATCGACACCGGCTCGGCGTCGCCGTCGTGCACGACGCAGCCCGAACCACCCCGGGTCACGATCGACCGTCGGACGCCGTGCCCCCCGAGTTCGGCGGCCTCGTGCTCGTTGACGAGCAGGACGTCGGTCAGCTCGAGCAGCTCCGCCGGGACGGCACCGAACGGGGACAGGGTCGTGAGCACCGTGACCCGGCGG
>NZ_BACZ01000537.1 GCF_000333375.1 Curtobacterium sp. B18 | reverse complement strand
CTCCCGTCTCGTCTGCGGCTGGGTCCTAAGACTCGATCTCGCCCTGCGGAGCATCCGTCGCCTCGACGGCGGCAGCCCCGGCGAGGACCTCTTCGCGGCCCGGCTGACGCCCGGTCTCGAACTGGAACGTACCGTCGGTGAAGTCGACCTTCACGTGGTCGCCGGCGTTGAGCTCACCCTGCAGGATGTGCTCCGACAGCTGGTCCTCGACCTCGTGCTGCATCGCGCGACGCAGGGGGCGCGCACCGAGCGACGGGTCGAACCCGACCTTGATGAGCTGCTCCTTGGCGGCGAGCGTGAGCTCCACCGTCATGTCGCGGTCGAGCAGACGGTCGGCCAGGCGCTTCACGAACAGGTCCACGATCTGCAGCAGCTCGGGCTGCGACAGCTGCGGGAACACGATCGTGTCGTCGACGCGGTTCAGGAACTCCGGCTTGAAGTGCTTCTTGAGCTCCTCGTTCACCTTCGCACGCATGCGGTCGTAGCCGACACCCGAGTCACCCTCGACCTGGAAGCCCACCGGGCCACCGGCGATGCCCTGCGAACCGAGGTTCGTGGTCATGATGATGACGGTGTTCTTGAAGTCGACCACGCGGCCCTGACCATCGGTCAGACGACCCTCTTCGAGGACCTGCAGCAGCGAGTTGAAGATGTCCGGGTGGGCCTTCTCGATCTCGTCGAAGAGGACCACGGAGAACGGCTTGCGGCGCACCTTCTCGGTGAGCTGGCCGCCCTCCTCGAACCCGACGAACCCGGGAGGGGCACCGAAGAGTCGCGAGACGGTGTGCTTCTCACCGAACTCCGACATGTCGAGGGAGATCAGTGCACCCTCGTCGTCGAACAGGAACTCGGCGAGCGCCTTGGCGAGCTCGGTCTTCCCGACGCCCGTGGGGCCGGCGAAGATGAACGAGCCCGAGGGGCGGTTCGGGTCCTTCAGGCCGGCACGGGTGCGGCGGATGGTCTTGGACAGGGCCGAGATGGCCTCTTCCTGACCGATGACGCGCTCGTGCAGGGCCTTCTCCATGAAGACGAGCCGCGAGGTCTCCTCTTCGGTGAGCTTGAAGACCGGGATGCCCGTGGCCTGCGCCAGGACCTCGGCGATGATGCCCTCGTCGACGGTGCCGGACGCGGCGACGTCACCCGCACGCCACTGCTTCTCGAGGCGGAGACGCTCGCCGAGGAGCTTCTTCTCCTCGTCGCGGAGCGATGCGGCCTTCTCGAAGTCCTGCTCCTCGATCGCGGCTTCCTTCGATCCGCGGACCGTCGAGATCTTCTCGTCGAACTCGCGGAGCTCCGGCGGCGCCGACAGGATCGACAGGCGGAGGCGTGCGCCGGCCTCGTCGATCAGGTCGATGGCCTTGTCCGGCAGGAAGCGGTCCTGCACGTAGCGGTCGGCCAGGTTCGCCGCGGCGACGATCGCACCGTCGGTGATGGACACCTTGTGGAACGCCTCGTACTTGTCGCGGAGGCCCTTGAGGATGTTGATCGCGTGCGGCAGCGACGGTTCGTTGACCTGCACGGGCTGGAAGCGACGCTCGAGGGCGGCGTCCTTCTCGAAGTGCTTGCGGTACTCGTCGAGCGTGGTGGCACCGATGGTCTGGAGCTCACCGCGGGCGAGGAGCGGCTTGAGGATCGACGCGGCGTCGATCGCGCCCTCGGCAGCTCCGGCACCGACGAGCGTGTGGATCTCGTCGATGAAGACGATGATGTCGCCGCGGGTGCGGATCTCCTTCGTGACCTTCTTGAGGCGCTCCTCGAAGTCACCGCGGTAGCGGGACCCGGCGATGAGCGACCCGAGGTCGAGCGAGTAGAGCTGCTTGTCCTTCAGCGTCTCGGGCACGTCGCCCTTGACGATCGCCTGGGCGAGGCCCTCGACGACGGCGGTCTTGCCGACGCCGGGCTCGCCGATCAGGACGGGGTTGTTCTTGGAGCGACGGGAGAGGATCTGCATGACCCTCTCCATCTCCTTCTCGCGGCCGATGACCGGGTCGAGCTTGCCGTCGCGCGCCGCCTGGGTGAGGTTCCGACCGAACTGGTCGAGGACCTGCGAACCCTGCTGGGCGTTCTGCTGCTGCTCGCCGCCGACGGCGACCGCTTCCTTGCCCTGGTAGCCGGACAGGAGCTGGATGACCTGCTGGCGGACGCGGTTGAGGTCCGCGCCGAGCTTGACGAGCACCTGGGCGGCGACGCCTTCGCCCTCGCGGATGAGGCCGAGCAGGATGTGCTCGGTGCCGATGTAGTTGTGGCCGAGCTGCAGCGCCTCGCGCAGGGACAGCTCGAGCACCTTCTTGGCGCGCGGCGTGAACGGGATGTGCCCGGTCGGCTGCTGCTGGCCCTGCCCGATGATGTCCTGGACCTGCTCGCGGACGGCATCGAGCGAGATGCCGAGCGACTCCAGCGCCTTGGCGGCGACGCCCTCGCCCTCGTGGATGAGGCCGAGGAGGATGTGCTCGGTGCCGATGTAGTTGTGGTTGAGCATCTTCGCTTCTTCTTGAGCGAGGACGACAACACGACGGGCTCGGTCGGTGAATCTCTCGAACATGTGCTCTCCCTTGCCGGACCGGAGCTGGCCCGGTGACGTACATCGAGACTAACCAGCGCACCCCGGGTGGTCTGCCCCTGTTCGCCGTGGGCGTGACCTCGTTGCGTCCGGCGGGCAGGCGAGGGCCTGGAGGCGCGGTGCGGGTCCGGCACGCGGCGCGCGTCCGGCGGGCGGCGGCGCCACGACCGGGGTCGTCCCGGATCGGGTCGGTACCATCCGAGCATGGAGCAGCCCGTCGTCGGACTCGTCGTCCACCCGACCAAGAACGTGCAGGAGTCCGTCGCGACCCTGCAGCGCTGGAACGCCTCCGGCCGCGGTCGCCTCGTCGCCCGTCGGGCCGACGCCCAGCGCATCGGCGGTGGCCTCGACGTGATCGGCGACGAGGACTTCACGGAGGAGGTCGACCTCGTCGTCGCGCTCGGCGGTGACGGCACCATGCTCGGTGCGATGCGCCTCGTGGCGAAGCGCCCGGTGCCGGTGCTCGGCGTCAACTACGGCAACGTCGGGTTCCTCGTCGAGATCGAGCCGCCGGAGCTCGAGGGCGCGCTCGAACGGCTGTCCGCCGGCGACTACCAGCTCGAACCGCACCACGCGCTCGAGGCCCGGCTGTCCTGGAGCGGTGCGCGGACGGGCTACCTCGCGTTCAACGACCTCACGATCGTGCGGCGGCCCGGCGCGGGGCAGGTCTCCGCTGACCTCAGCGTCGGCGGCCTCGGGTACGGCTACTACCGGGCCGACGCGATCGTCGCCGCGACCCCGGCGGGCTCCACCGCGTACAACTACGCCGCCGGCGGACCGGTCCTCTCCCCCGCGCTGTCCGGCTCCGTCGTGACGCCGGTCGCACCGATGGCCGGGATCGACCGCGCCGTCGTCCTGGCCGCGCGCGAGCGCTACCGGTTCGACATCGCCGAGGGCACCCGCAGTGCCGCGCTCGAGGTCGACGGGCTCGTCGTCGGCGAGGTCGCGACGGGCGCCCAGCTCGACGTCCGCCTGCGGAAGGACGCCGGCAGCGTGGTCCGGCTCGACGCCGAGCGCCACGGCCGGACGGGCCGCGTCAAGCTCAGCCTGCTCGACCTGCCCGTGCGGCCGGACCAGCTCATCGAGCTCATCCCGCAGGACCTCCGCCAGAAGCTCGGGCGCGAGGTCGAGGAGTAGCGGCCCGGTCGCTCCGCGCGGAACGGTGCGACGCGCCCCCGGGAACGTGAATGGCCCGCTCACGCCGAAGCGCGAGCGGGCCGTCCCATCACCCCACCGGATCGTCTTCCCACAGAACGACCCGGTTCCCCGTGCCGGTGTTCGCACACCGACCGAAGTCATCCGACCTAGTCGGTCAGGTACAGCTGCATGTCCTGCGAGACCGCCTTGGCGAAGAGCCGCAGCTTGGCGCGGGACTCCACACGGCTGACCGCCTGGCGGGTCGTGTGGACGATCTTCGAGATCTCGTCGAGCGTCATCGGCTTGTCGTCGTCGAGGCCGTAGCGCATGCGGATCACGTTCGCCTCGTCGCTCGGCAGTTCGGCGACGATCGAGCGGATGTCACGGTGGAGCAGCGTGGTCTCGGTGAGCTCGTTCGGGGACGCGGCGTCCTCGTCCTCGATGAAGTCGCCGAGTTCGCTGTCGTCCGAGTCGCCGACGACGGTGTGGATCGACACCGGCTCGTGCGAACGGCCCTTGAGGTCGACGAGTTCCTCGACGCTCATGCTGAGCTCCGCCGCGACCTCGTCGGGCATCGGCGCACGGCCGAGGTCGACGGTCAGGTCACGCTCGGTGCGGGAGATCTTGTTGATCAGCTCGACCGTGTGGACCGGGATGCGGATGGTGCGGGCCTTGTCGGCGAGGCCACGCGAGATCGCCTGGCGGATCCACCAGGTGGCGTACGTCGAGAACTTGTAGCCCTGCGTGAAGTCGAACTTCTCGACCGCGCGGACCAGGCCGAGGTTGCCTTCCTGGATCACGTCCATGAAGGGCAGGCCACGCTGCGAGTAGCGCTTGGCGATGCTCACGACGAGGCGGAGGTTCGAGGTGATCATGCGCTCCTGGCGCGCTCACCGTCGCGGACCAGCCAGCGCAGTTCGCGCTGCAGGGTCTTCGCGAGGCCCTTCTCGGTGTTCAGCTTCTCCTCGGCGAAGAGGCCGACCTCGATGCGGCGGGCGATCTCGGCTTCTTCCTCGGCGGTGAGGAGCGAGAGCCGGCCGATGTGGCGCAGGTAGTCACCGACCTGGTCGACCGAGGCGCCGCGGACACCAGCGAGCTGCTCGTCGGCCTCGACCTCGGTGTCGAGCGTGGTGGTCTCGACCGCGGTGACCGTGGTCTTCGCTGCCGCCGTCTTCTTGGCACGGCGCGCGGCGGGGCCGGTGGTCGTCGTCTTCGGTGCTGCTGTTGCGATCGTCATGATGACTCCCTGCGTTCGACGGGTGATGACCTCGTTGGGGGGTGTCATGAGTAAAGCGGCCCGGAGGTGTACCCCACAAACCGATCGGATCGATTCTCAGGCTTCTCCGTGCTTCACCATGGATACCGTCCCCCGAGGGGTACAGCCTGTCGTCAGTCTGGTCCCCCTCGTCGCCGGAGAGCAAGGGGATGCCGCCGTGTTTCCGGCGTTGCATCGGTGTTTCTTGCTCGTTTCCGATCCTGTACCCCGGGCGGCCGCGTCGAGTGGACACGAAAAAGGGGTACGGCGGTCCGGATCGTCGCGATCCGATCGTCGTACCCCGAAAGCCGGAGGGGTGGGGGTCACCAGGAGGGTTCGAGCCACCCCTCGCGACGCTTCGAGACCTCGAGGTCGGCGTCCCGGTCGAACTCGTCGTACTCGCTCTCGATGTCGCCGACGAGGCTGCGCCCGGTGAAGACGCCGCCGCGGTTCGCGAGGACACCACCGGTGATGATCTGCGTGATGGACATGCCGACGATGCTCGCGCCGGTGGGCGACGTCGGGGTGAACGGCCGGTGACCGTGTCCGGACGCTCAGACGTCGATGTCGTCCTCGTCGCCGTCACCGTCGGGCCACACGGTGTCATCACGGGACGCATCGGGCACGGCGGTGTGGCCGAAGGCGTCCTCGGGGTCGAGGTCGGCGAGGTCGACGGGGTCGACGGGGTCGGAGCGGTCGACGAGGTCGGCGGTCGCGTCGGATCCCGGTCCGGCGTCGACGCCGAGGTGACGGTCGGCGGGCTCCGCGTCCTGGCGCATGCGCGTCAGGGTCGCACCCGGCGGTGAACGCCGGGTGAAGTCGACCGCGCTCGGGGCGCGGGACTACTCGGCCGAGGCCGGTGCCGGCGCCGGGACCCCGTGCTCGCGCTCGAAGCGGGCGCGCTCCTCGGCCTCGACCTTGGCGTAGGCGGCACGCTCGGTGCGGTCGGCCCGCATGATGGCGCGCATCACGAACCAGAAGATGAGGCCGACCACGACGGTCGGCGTCAGGGCGAAGATGATCCCGGTCACGACTCCATGCGGCACGCGAACATGGTACGCCCTCGAACCCGTATCGCCCCCGGCAGCGAGCAGCCCGGCCGCCCGTGAACGGACGAGCCGGGCTGCCACCGGTGCGTGGTCCCTCACGCGGCGGGGATGAGCCCGTTCGGGTTGAGGACGTACTTCGTCGCCGCGCCCTTGTCGAACTCGGCGTAGCCGCGCGGGGCGTCGTCGAGCGAGATCGCCGTCGCGTTGACGTTCTTCGCGATGCTCGTCCGGTCGTGCAGGATCGCCATCATCAGCTGGCGGTTGTACTTCATGACCGGACACTGGCCCGTGGTGAACGACAGCGACTTCGCCCACCCGGTGCCGAGGCTCAGGGACAGTGCGCCCTTCTGCGCCGCCTCGTCGATGCCACCCGGGTCGCCGGTGACGTAGAGCCCGGGGATCCCGAGCGCCCCACCGGCGGCGGTGACGTCCATGAGCGAGTTGAGCACCGTCGCCGGCGCCTCGTGGTCCGACCCCGAGCCGTGGCCCTTCGCCTCGAACCCGACGGCGTCGATGCCGCAGTCGACGAGCGGTTCACCGAGGATCTGGTCGATCTGGTCGGCGGGGTCGCCCTTGGTCAGGTCGACCGTCTCGCACCCGAAGGTCCGCGCCTGGGCGAGCCGGTCGGCGTTCATGTCCCCGACGATCACGACGCTCGCGCCGAGCAGCAGCGCTCCCGTCGCGGCGGCGAGACCGACCGGCCCGGCACCCGCGACGTACACGGTCGACCCGACCTCGACACCGGCGGTGACGGCGCCGTGGAAACCGGTCGGGAAGATGTCGGACAGCATCGCGAGGTCGAGGATCTTCTCCATCGCCTGCTCGCGGTCCGGGAACTTCAGCAGGTTCCAGTCGGCGTAGGGCACGAGCACGTACTCGGCCTGACCACCGACCCAGCCGCCCATGTCGACGTACCCGTACGCACTGCCGGGACGGTCCGGGTTGACGTTCAGGCAGATGCCGGTCTTGCGTTCCTTGCAGTTCCGGCAGCGCCCGCACGCGATGTTGAAGGGCACCGAGACGACGTCACCGACCTTGATGAACTCGACGTCCCGCCCGACCTCGACCACCTCGCCGGTGATCTCGTGCCCGAGCACGAGGTTCGCCGGTGCCGTCGTCCGGCCGCGGACCATGTGCTGGTCGCTGCCGCAGATGTTCGTCGCGATGGTGCGCAGCACGGCACCGTGGTGGACCTTGCGCCCGACGTTCGCCGGGTTGACCCCGGGTCCGTCCTTGAGCTCGAAGGTCGGGTACTCGGTCTCGATGACCTCGACCTGACCAGGCGCCTTGTAGGCGACCGCGTGGTTCGTTGCCATGGTGATCCTCCTCGATCCCTGGCACCCCGGGACCCGACGATCGACCTGCGCTCGCCCCCACGCCGTCGTGGGGAGTCCTCGTCCGGGGCGTACCCGGGACGCTACGCGCACGACCGTGGGCCGCGCGCAGGCAGCGGGCGACGGTCAACCGCTCGCGCGCTACTTGACCAGCGGGAAGAGGATCGTCTCGCGGATGCCGAGGCCCGTGATGGCCATGAGCAGCCGGTCGATCCCCATGCCCATGCCGCCCGAGGGCGGCATGGCGTGCTCGAGGGCCCGCAGGAACTCCTCGTCGACGCGCATCGCCTCGAGGTCACCCCCGGCGGCGAGCTTCGCCTGCTCGACGAACCGCTCGCGCTGCACGACCGGGTCCACGAGCTCGGAGTACGCCGTCGCCAGCTCGAAGCCGCGGATGTACAGGTCCCACTTCTCGACGATGCCGGGGCGGCTGCGGTGCTGGCGGGTGAGCGGCGAGGTGTCGACCGGGAAGTTCATGACGAACGTCGGACGGTCGAGCGAGTCGATGACGAAGTGCTCCCAGAGCTCTTCGACGTACTTGCCGTGGGTGGCGTGCGCGACCTCGACGCCCTCGGCCTCGGCGAGCGCCTGCAGCTCGGACAGCGGCGTCTCGGGGGTGATCTCGCGACCGGCCGCCTCGGACAGCGAGCCGTACATGTCGATGCGCGGCCAGTCGCCGCCGAGGTCGTAGGTCGTGCCGTCGGCCCAGGTGACCTCGAGCGAGCCGCCGGTCACCGCGCGAGCGGCGTTCTGCACGAGCTCCTGGGTGAGGTCGGCCATCTGCTCGTAGTCGCCGTACGCCTGGTAGGCCTCGAGCATCGCGAACTCCGGCGAGTGTGTCGAGTCGGCGCCCTCGTTCCGGAAGTTGCGGTTCACCTCGAAGACGCGGTCGATGCCGCCGACGACGGCGCGCTTCAGGAAGAGCTCCGGCGCGATGCGGAGGTAGAGCTCGGTGTCGAAGGCGTTCGAGTGCGTGACGAACGGCCGGGCCGAGGCGCCGCCGTGCTGGGTCTGCAGCATCGGCGTCTCGACCTCGAGGTACTCGTGGTCGGTGAAGGTCTGCCGGAGCGACGCCATCACGGCGGCGCGGGCGCGGACGGTGGCGCGGGCCTCGTCGCGGACGATGAGGTCGAGGTACCGCTGGCGGACCCGGGTCTCCTCGTTCAGCTCGTTGTGCAGGTTCGGCAGCGGCAGGATCGCCTTCGCCGCGATCTGCCAGTCGTCGACCATGATCGACAGCTCGCCCCGGCGCGAGGAGATCACCCGGCCGTGCACGAACACGTGGTCGCCGAGGTCGACGAACTCCTTCCAGCGGGCGAGGGACTCGTCGCCCACCTCGGCGAGGGACACCATCGCCTGGATGCGCGAGCCGTCGCCGGACTGCAGGGACGCGAAGCAGAGCTTGCCGGTGTTGCGCGAGAACACGATGCGTCCGGCGACGCCGACGACGTCCTGGGTCTCCTCGCCGGTCTCGAGGTGGGCGTACTGCGCGCGCACGGCGGGGATCGTCGTGGTGATCGGCAGCCCGGCCGGGTACGCCTCGATCCCCGACTCGAGGAGCTTCGCCCGCTTGTCGAGCCGGACCTGTCGCTGCTCGCTGGTCTCCGCGGCGGCGATCTCGTCGGCGGAGGGCTCGGTGGCGGGTGCGGTCTCGTCGGTCATGCTGGTGCGGCTCCGATGGTCGTGGGGGTCCCGGAAATCGTACAGCGCGGCCGGTCTAGAGCGTCGCCTGCCCGTCGGCGGCCGCGAGCGCGTTGTCGACCGCCGTGCGGACCAGCGCGCCGAGCACCCGCCCCGGGTACTCCACGCCGATGCCGGACAGGGTGCCGGCGGACTGGTCGACGATCGCGGTCGAGAAGCTGACGGCGGCGCGGACGGCGTCGGCGTAGGCGGGACGGTCCTGCTCGGTGACGACGAACGGCTCCGCGCCCATCTCGACGACGAGCGCCTGGGCGATGGGGAGCACGGGCGCCGGCGCGGTGACGGCGCAGTACGCGTCGCGGAGCCGAACGAGGTCCACGCTGTGCCCGGTGAACGCCATCGCGGGGTGGATCGCGAGCGGGATCGCGCCGGCCGCCATCGCGGGTGCGAGGATGCCGACGCCGTGGTCGGGGCTGGTGTGCACGACGAGCTGCCCCGGCTGCCAGATGCCCGCGTCGGCGAGCCCCTGCACGAGACCCGCGAGCTGGTCGTCCGGCACTGCGAGGAGCACGAGCTCGCTCCGCTCGACGAGGTCGGGCGTCTCGAGGACCGGGGCACCGGGGAGCATCGCCTCGGCGCGGTCGCGTCCGGCATCGGACACGGCCGTCACGCCGACGACGGCGTGCTCCGCGTTCGCGAGGGCCGCCCCGAGGACCGGTCCGACGCGTCCGGCTCCGAGGACGCCGACGCCCAGTCGTCCCGCCCTCACCGCGCGGCTCCCGGCGGTGGGACCGCGCCCCACGGCGATCCGGGAGGCGCGGTGCCGGTCGGTCGCGCCGGCTCGGCACCGCCGGCGGCTGGTTCCGGCGACCACCCGCGGGGCGCGACGGACGCGGCGGGGGCGTGCTGCGCCTGGTGGCCCGCAGGACCGTCGACCGCAGCGGGTGCGCCGGGGGCGAACCGCGCCTCCCGTTCGCGCCAGCGGTGCGACGTGTCGGCCGCAGCGGCCTCGACCGCGCGGGCCGAGGTGTCCGACCACAGCCGCTGCGCGTCCCGCGCGTCCAGCGCACCGATGCTCGCCGAGACCGGACCCTGCACCGTCTGCACGTGCACGGTCGCCAGTCGCAGCACGCGCTCGAGCGGCCCCTGCGAGACCTTGACGCTCTGCACCCGCGGCAGCGGCACGATGACGAGCGACCGCCAGACGGCACCGAGCCGGAGCAGGACGGCACCGGGGACGAACCGGTACCCGTTGCGCCGGAACGCGAACGGGCGGAGCCACGCGCCACGGCGTGGGGAGTGCACGAACCCGCCACGGTCGCCCGTGGTGGTGAGGCTGTCGTCGACGACGTCCACCGCCACGGCCGAGCCCTCGCGCAGCTGCTCCTGCGACGCGGCGGGACCGGCGACGGCGGTGCCGACGAGGCCGGGCAGGATGATGTCGAGGACCTCGCGCACGTCCCGCGTGGTGCCGACGGGCAGCACGATCGACGAGACCTGCTGGTTGTTCGACGCCCCGTTGCCGGCGTTCGTCGCACGGTTGATGCGGACGTCCCACCAGCCGAACGGTCGCCACAGCAGCGGCTGCGCGACGCTCACGGCGTGGATGCGACCCGGCGGCAGGGTCTCGTTCGAGGTGGACACGAGCCCGAAGCCGATCCGGATGCCGTCGCGGGTCTCGGCGATCGTGTACTGCAGCGAGCGCGAGAACTTGCGGACGTAGTAGCCGCCGGCGCCGATGACCGCCGGGAAGAGACCGAACAGGATCCCGTACTCGCCGGTGAGCGCGACGCTGACGATCATCGCCGCGACCGCCGCCAGGATGAGCACGGTCGTGCCGGACAGCAGCATCGAGGCGATCAGCCGGCCGGGGTGCACCTTCACGATCCGGGTCGCGCGGACCGCGGCGGGGTCGAGCTCGGGCGAGAAGATCTCGTCGACGCGGTCCTGCAGCACGCCGTTCGAGGCGCGGGCCGGGTCGTGCTGCCGCTCGTCGTCCTTCGCGCCGGAGGCCAGGACGAGGATGCGCTGCCGCAGGTCGTCCGCCGCCCGCACGCCGAGGTACGCGAGCTGCACGTTGGCGTCGTTGCCGGCCTGCGCGATCTCGAGCTTCGCGGTGCCGAAGATCCTCGGGACGAGCGGCCGCGAGATGTTGATGCCCTGGATGCGGTCCAGCCGGGCCTTGCGGTTCGTCCGGAAGAGCACGCCCGAACGGACCTCGACGATCTCGCCCGTCACCCGGAACTCGTGCATGCGCCAGGACAGGTAGAAGAGCCCGATCAGCACGACGAGCACCACCACGATGCCGAGCAGCACCCAGCCGACGACACCGTGCTCGTAGACGTACCGCACCGGGTCGCCGTCGTCCTGCGGGCCGCCGCCGGGGATGAAGAACTCGACGAGCTGGTCCCGCAGGCTGTTCAGCACGTAGCCGAGGACCACGATGAGGAAGATGCCGCCCTTGAGCAGCGGCGTCAGCGGGTGCATGCGGTGCCACTCGCCGTCGGTGAGCGGCGCGGCAGCGGCGGCGTCGCCCCGGTGCGGCGGAGCGGGCGGCGGCGGGCCGGGTCGGAACGTCATCGGACCCCCTACAGCCCGGCGCGACGGGACTCGGCGAGCTCGACCAGCCGATCGCGCAGCTCGTCGGCGTCGGCGAAGGGGATGCCGGGGATCCGGACGTTGGTCGACGCGGCTGCCGTCACGAACTTGAGCTCGCTCATGCCGAGCACCCGGTCGAGGGGTCCGCGGTTGACGTCGACCAGCTGCATGCGGCCGTACGGGACCGCCGTGAACCGCTGCCACATCAGGCCGCGTCGCAGGATCAGGTCGTCGTCGCGCAGCGCGTACCCGATCGCCCGCACCCGACGGGGCGTCAGGACGGCGGTCACGAGGGTGACGATCGCGACGGCGATGCCGATGAGCGTCCAGACGGTGCCGGCGGTGCCGGTGAACCCGCCGCTGACGACGCCGATGATGACGCAGCCCGCGGTGACGACGGCCCCCACCAGGACGGTGCTGACGAGCTCGGTCCAGACGAGCTTCGGCGACACCCGGGTCCAGGTGGTGCCGGTCAGGCCGAGGCCCGGCTCGTCGAGTCGTTCACGCGGCATCGCGGGCCTCCTGCGGTCGGGTCGTGCTGGGTACGCCGGGTGGGGGCGCCGGCGGCGTGCCGCCCCGGTGTCCGTGTGCCTCGGTCGTGGTCAGTGTGCCTCGGTCGTGCCGCCCCGGGGGAGGTCGTCGTCGTCATCGTCCCCCGGAGGAGCGATGCACATGCGTTCGGCGACGAGTGCGCACACCGTCAGCACGAGCCCACCCCCGACCGCCACGGCGTTCGGCAGGACCGAGCCTAGCGAAGGGAACGCCGACCGGGTCAGGAGGTAGACGAGGAGGCCGGCACCGAACCCGCCGAAGAGCGCGCCGGCGATGCTCGAGGCCTTCGCGAGCACCACGACGCGGGTCGCGTAGAGCGGGTCGACCGAGCGGGCCCTGGCGGCGCCGTCGCGTGCGTGCCGCCGGACCGGGCGGGCCATCAGGACGACCGCGATGCCGATGAACGCGAGCGTCACACCGAGGGGCGTCGCGAGGAACAGCGTCGGCGCCTGGCGCGAGGCGAGGACGGCGTCGAGGGCGAAGCCGGCGACCGCGGCGACGACCGCGACGCTCAGCAGGGTGGAGGCGCGGGTGGGCTTCACGAGGCGGCTCCGGCCGCGGGGTCCGCCGCGGGCCCGGAGGCGCGGCTCGGCTCGTCGAAGAGGCGCGGCTCGTCGACGCGTTCGGTGTCGTCGCCCACCTGCGCCAGCAGGTCGGCCACCGGCCCGACGCCGGGCAGCACCGCGCCCGGGTCGGCGTCGTGCCACGGCGCGAGCACGAACGCCCGCTCGCCGGCGCGCGGGTGCGGCACCGTCAGCGTGGCGGTGTCGATCGACAGGTCGTCGTAGGCCACCAGGTCGAGGTCGAGCGTCCGGTCGCCCCAGCGCACCTCGCGCGTGCGGCCGTGGGTGTCCTCGATGCCGTGCAGGGCGTCGAGGAGCTCCTGCGGCTCGAGGTCGGTGTCGACGACCACGACGGCGTTCCGGTACCGGGGCTTCGAACGGTCGGGGCCGTCGAGCGTGACGGCGATCGACTCGACCTCGCGGCTGGACGCCACCGGTCGGACACCGGGCAGCTCGGCGATCGCCGTGGCGGCGGCGCGCAGGGTGCTCCCCCGGTCGCCGAGGTTCGCGCCGAGGGCGACGACCGCCCGGCTCACTCTTCTTCCTCGACGGCGGAGCCCGGGGCCCGGACACCGCCACGGGTCCGTCGGATGCTGATCGACACGTCGGTGAACGGCACCGTGATGGGCGCCTGCGGCTTGTGCACCGTGACCTCGGTCGCCAGGGCCGCGCGGTGGGTGAGCACGGCGGCGGCGATGCGCTCGGCGAGGGTCTCGATGAGGTCGACCGGGTCGCGCTCGATCTCGGCCACGACCTGCTCGGCGAGCACCCCGTAGTGCACGGTGTTGTCGAGGTCGTCGGTCCCGGACGCGACGCGGGCGTCGACCTCGACCGCGACGTCGACGACGAAGTCCTGGCCGTCGGCGCGTTCGTGGTCGAAGACCCCGTGGTGGCCGCGTGCGCGGACCCCGGTCAGGCGGATGGTGTCCCTCATGATCGAGCTGCCCTCCAGGCGTCCCAGACGTCGAGCACGGCACGGGTCGGTGCGGGGTCGTGCACGCGCACACCCCACGCCCCGCGTTCGGCGGAGAGCAGGCTGATGGCGGCGGTGGCGAGGTCGCGGTTCCTTCGGCGGGCACCGGCAGCACTGCCGACCCCGTCCAGGAACCGCTTGCGTGA
>NZ_BACZ01000538.1 GCF_000333375.1 Curtobacterium sp. B18 | reverse complement strand
CACCTTCCTGCGCACCGACGAATATGAGGATTATATCCGCCCGACCGAGGCGCAATGCTCGGCACTCTCCTACCTCAACGGCGGCACGACCTATTATGCCAGCCGGCCGAATTACGACACGATCGACGGCCCGGGCTATTTCTGCGGATCGAACGAATCCGTCGCCTACGGGACGATGATCTCCAAGCGGACGAGCATCAACAGCTACGGATCGATCGGCTACGACTTCTCCGATCATGCGCAGGCGTTCGTCGATTTCCAGTTCGGCTACAGCAAGCTCTCACTCTTCCGCGACGTGCTGAGCTGGTATTACGAGACCGCCGACGGCAATCAGGAAGGCACCTTCTTCAACACGCCGACACCTCTACCCGCTTGCGGGCGGCCGGATGGACGGTCCTGCGGTACTGGGAGCACGAGGAACCGGCCGTGGTCGCTGGGGCAGTAGCCGCCGCTGTGATGGGACGGAGCGAGAATTCCGGTTCTCCCGCGTCCGACCGAGACCGACCACACCTTCTCTCCCCCGAGACCGCGTCCTCCCCAACCTGTGGCCGTCACTAGCGGAGCGCTACGCACGGCGGAGGCGAAGACGAGCAAGACCGTGATCTGCTCGTCAGCGTTGGGCGATTGCGTGGTGCAACGCTTGGTATGGGCCGTCGCTACCGCCGTCGTCGGAATAACGCCGCTACACAGTGAAAGCGCTACAGCGCAGCCTTCTATTTCAAAAACCGTGTGACCGTGCTGCTTAGGGGCCGCCGCCTCCCTCACCTTCGGAGAAGCCGTCGACACATCCGCTCACGTCAGCGAAGGGCGTTGCGATCATTTTCGGCACATTCTGCGGAGCGGGCGGTTGCCAAGAAAGGCCGCACCCCTCGGGCACCACGGTGACCTCCAGCGACGGCAGATCGCCCTTCACCTACCAGGACGCCATTTCGAGTATAGAAGCAAACTGATCAATCGTTTCGAGTCCAGTGACACCCAAACCAGCCACGCCGATAGGAGTGATTTCTCGGGCACGAGCGTCGGGGGTGAATATCATCTCGGGAACGAGCACTAGTCCATTTAGTGAAAAGTCTGAAAAATCGTAGTTGTCTCCAATCGGGTGATCCTTGAAGAAAGCAAGTCGATCGGCCCACTCGTCGAGAGCTTGCTCAATTCTACTTTTAGCAGCAATCATCTCACGGTATTCTCCGGCGATGTAGTTGACCCCCACGAGCGTGCGCTTACAAGAAATTAAAAAAAGACGCCGGTCGAACTGCACGATTGCGTCGATGTCAGTTACATCTTTACCATTGAAACGCAATTTCCTTTGCACCAGGTCCCGAACGGTAGGCTCGGGCTTGTAGGAGGTCTCATCAATGAGCGCTTGCGTGACGTCTTCAAACCGTTTTGCACCGATGTTGACTAGTCGCCCACCATGCCTTGCGTTGATTCGCAATTCTACCGAGGCGTGCCAAGTAAGAGCAGCAACATCCACTATGGCATTCTCGCCCTCCTCGTACAGGATCGGCCCTGGATAACTGCGCTCCAGCGGGCGGTACATACTTTTGACGACTTGCAAGCAGCGCTCCGCGTTTTGCCCTGTCTGAGCATGCGAATCTAGCCACTTTTGAACCAACTGCTTGTTAATCTCCGCGTCGAGGTCGGAACGAAGATCCTCCATCCCCATGGTCATCAGACCTCGCTGCGTGAGGTCCGGGTATAAAGCTAAGCCATCTTCGAGGACTTTTTGCAGCATCAACCGGCCGAGGATCGTCGTCGCTACAACTTCAATCGGTCGCTCGAAAGCTTCTAAAACGCCAGGGTCGAGCGGGTCGCGAGAGGGCCCCTTAGCTTCTTCTATGCGCAGGGTGAACTGATGGAACCCGTGCTTGGGTTCCAGCGCGACCGTCGAATCCCAAGCGTTATCTGCCAGATACCCGTCTTGATATGAGTATGCATTCAATATGCGATAGATCGGCGGGTCCGTGACTTCATCTCGGCTCAATTCCGTAGTCCACCGTTCGACAGACCGCCAAGAATTCCGAAGATCAAATTCTCGAAGTATCGATATCAGTGAGTTGGATTGATACTGAGTGGGCAGTTCCTCCGCAGAGGTGATATAGCGAACTCCCTTCGTTGCGCTTCTAATGCCCCATTCGCTCTGCTCGACGAGGTAGGCTACCTCTAACAAACGGGCCAGTCGCATTGCGGATCGCGGCTCGATCGCGACTTGTTCCCGTGTTTCAGTAGCGCGGGCTGTACCAGCAATGTTCGTCGCGATCTGAAGGATCGACAGTGCTTCAACTTCGGCTTGAAAATATTCAAGCTTCAGAACACGATGATTTAGCGCTCGAATCAGCTTCAACCAGGTGACTGAACCAAATACGTCGATACTTTCCGCTATGCGGCGCATCATTGATGCCCGTACACCAACGAAGTACTCGTAAGCGGCAACGCCTTCGAGAATCTCACGTTCTCGCCCGGACTCCCGAATAGCAGCTTTCAAGATTCCACGCGCCCATTCACTCGCGCCGGGTCGGGCCCGTATCAGTAGCTTCTCTAGGTCTGTCATCGGTCGGCACTTGGGCGTCGGCCTTTGCACCTTCGGCCGTTTCTCATGCCCTGCGCGCACGGTAGCTTTGTCTCTTCCTACACCGAAAGCCTGTCCGTTGCCGCTCATGAGCGTCATCCTAGGAGCGACGGTTCAGAGATGCCGATCGCGAGGCCAAAGTCGGTAGTGCGCGGGCTTGCGTCCCCTTAGCGCACGTGATGAGAAGCAGCGGAGTCGCTGCGGAAGGAAGGCTTGAGTCCGGCCGACGTCACTCCCTAGCGCATGTCGGTTGCACCTCGGCTCGCCGAGGCAGAGTTCGACCTCGCTGTTGAGCGAACGGATCTGAGTAGACCCCGATGAGGCAAAGCGACTGGCGCACCAGTCGCGCGGGCGTATGACCCAGTGTGATGGGCGCCCATGGCTGCGAGACTGTGGTTGTGGGGTACTCCGCGAGCCGTCGCCACACATCTTGCGCTGATCAGGAGCTTGCGCAGCGCGAAGTAGTGGTTAGCTCACTTTCAGGCTGCACCCGAGTGAAGATGCGAACCGTTGGACTCGGCTGTGCGGGGTCCGCACACGGGGCCGAGTCCGCCTGTGCAGGAGGTAGACGTCCTGAGCGAGATCTGCACCAAAGACGCGCCACCGGCGCTCCCGGAAAGAAGAAAACCCCCGTGTGAACGGGGGTTTTCTGTGGCGGTACCGGTGGGATTTGAACCCACGGTGGAGTTACCCCCACACATGTTTTCGAGACATGATCCTTCGGCCGCTCGGACACGGTACCGGGAAAGAGTTTACACGATCCAGGAGGCGCGACGCACCACCCGGCGTCGACTCCCCCTCCACAGGTGGCTGGTCTGGGATGCCCGTCCACGGCTCGCTCGGGACGGATCGCGTCCCGAAGAAGTCCGCGTAACGTCCACCGCATGAGATCACGCACGCTCATCGCGCTGCTGTCGTCGGTCGTCGGCGGCCTGACCGTCCTCGGTGGCGCAGCGTTCGGCGCCCGGGCCGGTGTCCGCGGGCAGCAGGCTGCCGCCCGCCGGATCGGCGAGCTGCTCCCGGTGCACGCCGACTGGTGGCGGGAACGCCTGCAGCACGAGGGGCAGATCACCTACCTGGCGATCGGCGACTCGGCGGCGCAGGGCGTCGGCGCGAGCGAGCCGCACCGCGGGTACGTGGGGCTGCTCGCACGACGGATCCGGCACCGCTCGCGGTCGTCGGTGCGGGTCGTGAACCTCAGCGTGTCCGGTTCGACGACGTGGGGTGCGCGGAAGGACCAGCTCCCGAAGCTCCGCAACTACACGCCGGACATCTGCACGGTGTCGATCGGGGCGAACGACATCGCCGACTTCCATCCCGACAAGTTCGAGCGGAACATCCGCGAGATCTACGGCGCGGTGCCCTCCCACGCGATCGTCGCCGAGCTGCCGTGCATGTTCGTGCCCGACCGGGAACGCAAGGTGGCGGTGGCGAACGAGATCGTGCACCGGGTGGCAGACGAGTTCGGCCTGACGGTGGCGCCGCTGCACACCATCACGAAGCGGGTAGGGCTCCGCCGGACGTTCTTCAACAGCTACGGCGATCTGTTCCACCCGAACGACCGGGGGTACGAGATCTGGGCGAGCGCGTTCGAGCCGGCGGTCGACGCACGGGTGGACGTGGTCGCGGCGATCCGGCACTATCTGTCTGCTCGAGAAGCCGAGGACCTCGGAGCCGGTGCGGGCGCGGTGGCGACCGCACGCGCCGAGCAGGACACCGAGGGCGCCGAGGCGCTCGACCACGCCGACCGGCCTGGACGCATCGACCGTCTGCGCCAACGCATGACCGGTTCGGTCACGGTGCCCGACGCGGCCGCCGATCCGCACTCCGACGGCCCGGCCGGCCGCGCGGGTGATGTCGGCGGCACCGCCTAGCCTGACCGTCATGGCGCGCGCTCAGTCCCTCTACCGCTGCACCGAGTGCGGCTGGACCACGATCAAGTGGGTCGGTCGCTGCGGTGAGTGCCAGTCGTGGGGAACGGTCGAGGACTCCTCGGCCGCCACGGCCAGCGTCCGTGGCACCTCCTCGGTCGCCGTGACCGGCAACCGCGTCGCCCGCCCCATCACCGAGTCGCGTGGCACCACCGTGCAGCGGTGGCAGACCGGCATCGGCGAGTTCGACCGCGTGCTCGGCGGCGGTGTGGTGCCGGGCGCTGCGGTGCTGCTGTCCGGCGAGCCCGGCGTCGGCAAGTCCACCCTCCTGCTCGAGGTCGCGTCACGCGCCGCTGCGAACGGCAAGCGCGTGCTCTACGTCAGCGCCGAGGAATCGGTCGACCAGGTCCGGCTCCGCGCCGAGCGCACCGGGGCGATGCACGACGACCTCTACCTGGCGAGCGAGGTCGACCTCGGCGTCATCCTCGGCCAGATCGACCAGGTCCAGCCGGACCTCCTCATCGCCGACTCGGTGCAGACCATCTCGTCGAGTTCGATCGACGGCATCGCGGGCGGGACGTCCCAGGTACGCGAAGTCGCCTCCACCCTGATCCGCGTCGCGAAGGACCGCGCGCTCCCGGTCCTCATCGTCGGTCACGTGACGAAGGACGGCACGATCGCCGGTCCCCGCCTGCTCGAGCACCTGGTGGACGTCGTCTGTCACTTTGAGGGAGACCGACAGACCGCGCTCCGGTTCGTCCGTGCGCTCAAGAACCGCTTCGGCCCCACCGACGAGGTCGGCTGCTTCGACATGGCCGGCGACGGCATCCACGAGGTCCCCGACCCCAGCGGCCTCTTCATGTCGAAGAACGGTGCGCCGGTGTCCGGCACGTGCGTGACCGTCGCGCTCGAGGGGCGACGAGCACTCCCGGTCGAGGTGCAGGCACTCGTCGTCCCGAGCTCGGCGCCCCAGCCGCGCCGCGTCGTGAACGGCGTCGACTCCTCCCGCGTGGCAATGCTGCTCGCGGTGCTCGAGCGCCGAGCCGGACTGAAGCTGTCCGACGCCGACGTCTACGTCTCGACGGTCGGCGGCATGAAGCTCACCGAACCGGGCGCGGACCTCGCGATCGCCCTCGCCCTGGCGAGTGCCGCGCGCGACCGCCCGTACCCGCACACGCTCGCGGCCGTCGGTGAGATCAGCCTCGCCGGCGAGATCCGCCCAACCACGGGCACCAAGCAGCGTGCGAGTGAAGCCGCACGACTCGGGTTCACGACCGTGCTCGGGTCCGATGCGCAGCACCTCCGCGAAGCGCTGCGGGTCGCGTTCTCCCTCGCCGCGGACGAACGCGAGCGCGAACTCGACCGGGCGTTCTGATCGCGGACGACCGACCCCACGGACAGACGGGCAGACCCACACTGGCCGACCCGACCGACCCCGACTGTCCCCACGGACGCACGGGCAGATCGACCCCGACGGACCTCCGGAACGTGCGGGCAGACCGACCCCGACTGCCCCCACCGACGCGCCGGCAGACCGGGCCCGAGGACTCGGACACGCCGAGACGCGCCCGGAGCGTCAGGCCCGGAGCGCCGCCAACAGGTCCTCCGGGGTCGCCTGCATGGTGTGCGGCCCCGCGATGTCGAAGAACACGCCCTCGAGCGAGTCCAGGTGTGCCGCGATGAACTCCTCGAGCCGCGGGCCGTCGTAGACCATGACCTGTCGGACCTTCTCGTCCGGCACCATCGCGGTGTAGGCATCGGCCGACGAGAACAGCAGCAGGATGCGCTTGTCCGAGCCTTCACGGCCGAACACCCGCACCTGCATGTCCTTCTTGCCGGTGACGAGCCGGGGGACGATCACGATGTCGTTGCGGAGCGCGAACGCCACCGCAGCGACGTCCTGCTGCTCGAGCGCCGCCTCGAGCTGTTCGCTCCGGAAGCGCTGTTCCTTGTCTGCCATCACCCCTAGTCCACCAGATTCATGGACGTTCGGCGACTTCGGCTCTTCCCTTGTGGCCACAAGACTGTAGATTGGTACCAACCGCTTCGGCGGGAGTCCATCGTTCTTCCGGTGCACAGCACCTCGAGCGCCATCGGTCACTGGCCTTCCCCGGCCGCCTGGCCCCGAACCCGTCCCGCCGGCCCCATGCCCGCAGGACGCATCGATCTGACGACATCCGTCGGTGGATCGGCGGTAGCGAGTACCGCTTCGCAAGACAGTCGACTGCAGATGTCGACTGGCAAGAAAGTAAGGAACGCCATCATGGCATCGACCGGCACCGTCAAGTGGTTCAACAACGAAAAGGGCTTCGGCTTCATCGCCCCGGACGACGGCTCCGCTGACGTCTTCGCTCACTTCTCCGCGATCGCTGGCAACGGCTACAAGTCGCTCGAGGAGAACCAGAAGGTGGAGTTCGACATCACCGAGGGTCGCAAGGGCCCGCAGGCGGAGAACATCTCCGTCATCGGCTGATCTCCTCCAGCCCGAACGGGCCCGTCGTCCTCGTGACGACGGGCCCGTTCTCGTTGCCCCAGGCGGCCGACTCCGGCGACCTCCGGCAGGACGAACCGTCGCCGAACCCCGGCAGGACGAACAGCCGGCGATCCCCCGCAGGACGAACTACCGCCGCCTTCCCGCAGGACGAACCGCCTCGGACCTACTGCAGGATGAACTGCACCGAGGTCTTCGACGCGAGGTTCCCCACCGCCACCTGCAGGTGGTAGCTCGCACCCCCACCGGTGACCGACGGCCGTGACGAGTCGCACGTCGACGTCGACGAACGCGTCCGGTCCCAGGCGATCGCCGGCGTGGTCAGGGTCTGCCCGGCCTTGATGGTGACGTCCTGGTTGGTGCCACCGGTCTGGCAGTCCTTCGACGACCAGTACTGCTCCTCGCCCGACGAGATCGTGAGGACCTGCTGGGACGACCCGAGGTCCATGTGGCACGAGTTCGACCCGGTGTTCTTGATCGACATCGCGATCTTCGGGTCCTCGGTGGGTCCGTACGTGCTCTTGTCGACGACCGGGGTCAGGGCGATCTGGTCCTTGGTGCACGTCGCGCCGTCCTTGGCGGAGGCGGTGGGCGACCCCGAAGGTGATGCTGCGGCGGAGGGCGTCGCACGCGGCGACGAGGACGACCCCGAAGCAGACGAAGCAGCGGAAGAAGCGGAAGAAGCGGCAGAAGACGCCGAAGCAGCCGTCCCGGCCGGATCCGCCGAGGCCCCACCGCGCCCGACCACGATCAGTACGACGACGACCGCGATGAGCAGCAGCACGCCGATGACCATCGCTCGGCGGCGCCAGTAGACACCCGGCTTCTCGGGCCCGACGGGGTGACGGAACGACGACATGCGCACAGGGTAGACAACGGCGGGAGCGGCACGGGGGAACCCCGCCGCGCGGTCACCGAAAGCGTCAGAGGATCTTCAGCATGCGGGTGTTGCCGAGCGTGTTCGGCTTGACCCGGGCGAGGTCGAGGAACTCCGCGACCCCTTCGTCCGACGACCGGACGAGTTCGGCGTACACGTCGGGCGACACGACGCTCTCGCCGATCTCGAGGTACCCGTGCTTCGTGAAGAAGTCGACCTCGAACGTCAGGCAGAAGATACGGGCCACACCGAGCTCGCGGGCGTCGTGCTCGAGCGCCTCGAGCATGCGGTGTCCGACGCGCTTGTGGATCCAGTCGGCGTCGAGGGCGAGGGTGCGGACCTCGGCGATGTCGTCCCAGAAGACGGCGAGCGCGCCGCAGCCGATCGGGACGCCGTCGGGACCCTCGGCGATCCGGAACTGCTGGATCGACCCGTACAGGGCGACGTTCTCCTTGCCGAGCAGGATCCGCCGGTCGACGTAGGGCGAGATGAGCCGCTGGATGTGCGGGACGTCCGACGCCAGGGCCGGGCGCACCAGGATGCCGTGTTCGTCCCGTTCGTGGAACGCGTGCTTCCCGTGTGCAGTCATCTCCCTCACCATAGTGCGCGCGGGGGACACGGCCCTGTACGTCGCCCAGCCGCGGCCGCCTACCGTCCGGTGCATGCCTCAGATCATCGAAACCGTCGACGTCAACGTCCCCGTCGCAGCCGCCTACGGCCAGTGGACCCGCTTCGAGGAGTTCCCGCACTTCCTCGACGAGGTCGAGAAGATCGTCCAGGTGGACGACACGACCACCGACTGGACCGTCAAGGTCGCCGGCCAGGAGCGCCAGTTCCGTGCCGTCATCACCGAGCAGCACCCCGACGAGCGCGTCGCGTGGACGGTCAAGGACGGCGACACCGACCACGCCGGCGTCGTCACCTTCCACAAGCTGTCCGACGACGAGACCCGCGTCACCGCGCAGATCGACTGGGAGCCGTCCGGCTTCCTCGAGAAGCTCGGCGCCGCGGTCGGTGTCGGCGGACACGCCATCAAGAAGGACCTGCAGAACTACAAGGAGCGCGTCGAAGCGGCGCCCACCGACACCGGGTGGCGCGGCGACGTACAGGCCTGACCAGGCCGACGCGCGAGAGCGCGACCACGGTCGAGACGGGAGGCGCGGTGCCAGCTGGCACCGCGCCTCCCGTCCGTCGTCGGCTCGCGACCACCCCACGGCGCCAGCCGCCTGTTCGGCATCCCCCCACGACATGCCGACCTGACGAACGGGCGCGCGCCTGGCAGAGTGGGTCCCGCTGGCCTCGGCGCTGGTCCAGTTTTACCATGTCTGAGACAGATGTACAGGGCGGGGAGACATGATCGAGTACACCGACGACGACGCGCACCGACGAGAACTCTCGCGGAAGCTGCAGCTCCTGATGGACGTCGTCGAGGCGAACACCGGACAGCGCCCGCCCTACAAGGAGATCGTCGCCGAGATCGAGGCGCAGGGTGCGTCGATGAGCCGCCCGCGGTGGGGCTACATGCTCGGGGGCAACGGACCGGCCGTCCGCGACCAGCGCCTCCTGGTCGCGCTCGCCGGCTACTTCGGCGTGCCGCCCGAGTACCTCACCGACGCCGCGGGCAACACCGACGTCCCGGAACGGGTGCAGGCGCAGCTCGAACTCGTCCTCGAACTCCGCAAGCGCGAGGTCGTGGCGTTCGCGACCCGGCGGCTCGGCGAGTTCGCCTCCGCGGCCGAGATCCGCGACTTCACCGAGCACGTCCGGCGTCTCGACGACTCCGGGGCGACGTCGTGAGCGGGTTCGCCGACCGCAGCGGCGCCCGCCGCCGACAGGCCGAGGCACGGCGGAGCGTGCAGCGTCTCGGGCTCCCCCGCCGGCTGACGCTCCCCCAGCTGCTCGTCCGCGCCGAGGCGACCCTCGGCAAGCCGATCCGCCTGCGGACGACGGCGCTCCCCGGCGACCTCTCGGCGCGACTCATCCAGCGCACCGACCACGCCCTGCTCGAGACGCGCCCCGACCTGTCCGAACGGTCCCGGGTCGCGAGCATCCTGCACGAGCTCGCGCACGTGTTCCTCGCCGACCCGGGCTGCGACCACGAGGCCTACACCGGGCTCCTCACCGGGCGGACGGCGTTCACCCGCTCCCTCGACACCCCGCACGAACAGGCGGTGGAGCTCGTCGCCGACCAGCTCGCCCTGCGGATCGGGCTGCTCGACCCCGACGGGGTGCCGCGCGGGATCTTCCGGTGACCCTGCACGTCTGGGGGTCGATCCCGGTCTGGCTCATCCTGGCGGTCCTGGTCGTCCGGCTCTGGCTGGTCCGGACCCAGTCGGCGAGCGTCAGCTGGCTCATGGTGTGCTGCGCCTTCGTCGCGGTCGGGCTGAGCATCAACCAAGCCGACGTCGTGACGTTCCTCGGCGGGCTGACGCACGAGCCGAACATCGCCGACTTGCTCGGCCGCTGCCTGAT
>NZ_BACZ01000539.1 GCF_000333375.1 Curtobacterium sp. B18 | reverse complement strand
CGCTCGCCGGTCACTCCCGATCGTCGTCGCGATCCGACGCGGCATCCTCCCGGAGCGCATCAGCAGCACGGGCGAGCGTGACGGACGCTTCGTCGAGCGCGCCCGCGGTGTCGTCGGTCGATGCCTCCGTGTGCGCCCGCGCGCCGTCGGCACGCTCGTCCACAGCGGCGTCCCGCGCAGCACCCGCGGCCTCGACCGCCCTGTCGAGGGCGCTGGGCTCGTCGTCGAAGGGTCCGTGGACGTCGAGCACGCGCACGTCGACCGAGACGACGTCGAAGTTCAGCTGCGCAACCGCCTCACGCACCTGTCGGCGGACCTCGTCGGCGACCTGGACCACGGGCTCGGGGTACTCCACGACGATCGAGACGACGACGTCGAGCTCGCCGTCGGTCTCGTCGACCTGCACCCCGGTCGTCCCGGCGGAACGGCCGAACCGGGCGCGGACCGTGTCGGCGGCGCGGGCCAGGAGGTTGCCGAGGTGGTGCACACCGTGGACGCCGAGGGCGGTCTCGGCGGCCGTCCGCGCAGCGATGGTGACGGGCGAGGCGTCCGCGGGTAGGGGCTCGGTGAGCTCCTCGGGCAGGGGCACCTCGATGATCTGCGTCCTCGCGTTCGGGTCGTGCTGCATGACTTCCTCCTTGCTCCGGGACGATGGACGCCGCCCACCGTGGGCGGGCGGCGTCCGGGTCCGAGACGGGTTACTTGAAGACGTCCTTGACGTCCTCGCCGGCCTTCTTGGCGCTGGCTGCGGCCTGGTCCTTCTGACCCTCGGCGACCTTCTGGTCGTCGTCGGTCGCATTGCCGACGGCCTCCTTGGCCTTGCCTGCGAGGTCCTGCGCGGCGTTCTTGATCTTGTCGTCGAGACCCATGACGGGCTCCTCTCGCTCGTTCGGGCGTCAGCCCGGTTGGTTGGTGGTCGCTGGTGCTGCCGGGAGGCGCGGTGCGCCTCCCGGGGTCCGGTCTCGTCGTGCAGACGGCCGGGTCTACTGCACCCGGGTCGACTTCGCGAGGACGGCGCGGGTGCCGCCGGTGAGGTGGACCAGGACCGGCACCTGCCGGCCGAGGGTGCGGTCCAGGACACCGATGGCGTGGTCGACGGCGTCGATGACACTCACCGCGTCGCCACCGCGACGGACGCTGACGCGGATCCGGGCGGCGCGTTGGCGCTTGACCAGGAACGTGTCGACCTTCGCGCCGACGACGTCGCGGACACCGTCGAGCTCGTGGTCGATGACGTCACGGACGAGCGCGACGTTGATCGTCACCTCGTCGTCGCCGGAGCGTTCGCGGACCGCGACGCTCGTGCCGCCTCGGCCGCGGGTGAACACCCACAGCAGCGCCAGGACGATCACGAGGACGCAGGCGCCGGCGACGATCCACAGCGACGCCGCCGGGACGGTGACCTTCGACGGGAACGTCAGGTACGGCGCGAGGGCATCGCGGACCGCGGGCAGGACGCCCGCGCCGACGGCGAGGCCGATGATCACGGCGACCAGCCCGAGGACGAGCAGGATGATCCTGTTCAGGGTGCGGTTGCTCTTGGTCATGCGAGGGTTCCCTTCTGCTCCACGCGGACCGTGACGCGCTTGCCGAACCGGGTGTCGAGGCGGCCGAGCCGCTCCTCGACCGCCGACCGGACCGCGGCCTGGTCGACGGGGATCCCGGACAGGGGCACGAGCCGCACCTCCGACGAACGGCCACGGGCCGACGCCTTCGCGTGGTCCTCGGGCAGCCCCGCAGCCAGGGCGGCGGCGTTCGCGGCGGTCGAGGCGAGGATGGCGGTGTCGATCACGACGGCACCCCGGTCGTGCGGGACCGCGGATCGCGGCTGCCGACCGGGCTTCAGCGCCAGGACGATGAGCACGACGCCCAGGACGACGAGCACGACCGCGATCACCTCGGCGATCGCCACGAACGCGCCGTCGGGCTTCAGGGCCGCGTCGACGACGGTCTGCGGGTCCGCGAGCAGCGGCGCGGAACCGACTGCCCTGAGGACCGACTCCGTGCCGATCCAGGCCGCGACGAGCGCCAGGACGACGAGCGCCACCGCGACGGCACCCGACCGTGACCGGTGGATGCTCCGACGCTGGATGCGCCGTTCGAGCGAAGTCGTGCTCATGTCTTCCTCCTCTTACCGGACCCGGCCATCGTGCTCGTGCACGATGCCGGTGAGTTCGATGTGGGCGCTGCCGACCTGACGGCCGGACAGCTCGCCGACCCGCTCGCGAACACGTTCGGCGACGGCGACGGCCGAGCCGAGGACGTCCTGCTGCGCACGGATCGGGCCGGTGACCTGCAGTGCGACGGCGCCCGCGTGGTCACCGAGCTGCACGCGGACCCGCCGGGCGGGCGCGCCGAGCCGTTCGGCTGCGACGGCCCGCGCCAGCGAGTTCAGCGCGCGAGCGGAGATCTCCACGCGGCCCGGCACGTCCGGGCCGCCGGTCACCGGGAGCTCCGACGTCCGGTCAGCACGTCGGTCAGGGCACCACGGTCGATCTTGCCGGACGAGATCGCGGCCACGAGGGCACCGATCGCGCCGAACACGATCACCAGGACGAAGCCCCAGAAACCGAACTGGAGTGCGACGACGGCGAGGATGGCCCCGATGAGGGCGCCGGTCAGCGTGTTACTCAACGCGCGACTCCTTCTTCTCGTCCTCGTTGTCGTCGCCCGGGATGAAGACGTCCTGGACGGTGACGTTGACCTCGGCGACCTCCATGCCGACGATCTGGGTCAGTGCGCGGGCGACCGACGAACGCACGCCGTCGGCGACCTGCTGCAGCGACACCGGGTACTCGGCGACGATCACCACGTCCGCGGCGACCTGCTTCTCGCCGACCTCGACCTTGACGCCCTGTCCGAAGTCACGCTGGCCGATCGCGTCGCGGATCGCGCCGATCGCACGGGCAGCACCCGAGCCGAGCGAGTGCACGCCGTTGACCTCGCGTGCGGCGATGCCGGCGACCTTCTCGACCACGGTGTCGTCGATCGTGGTCTTGCCCGACGGAGTCGAGCCCGCGGCGTGGGTGCCGGCGGAACGGGTGCTGCTGATGGTGTTGGGGGTCGTGGTGTCAGCCATGTCGTTTCCTTCCGTTCGTCCCGCCGGGCGTTCCCAGCGGTTGCTGTTCACGGATGAGACGGGGCACCCCAGACGGAAGTCACGCGCCGACGGGATCCTTCATCGAGTTCCCAGACAAGGGCTCTGCAAGCCGGATCTTGTCCCCCGATCCAACGTCGCCGTGGGAGCAGGTTCGGAAAACGGAGCAGCAACGGCGGGATCGTGACGAAAAGCGAGCAGGTGATGCGTACCCCGATCGCGGAGAGTAGGGGCCCACGACGATCGCCGATCGGGGGAGGTCCAGCGGCGGGATGCCCCTTCTGCCGCCCCTCTTGTCGCGGCGCCCGATCCCGTCAGCGAACCGTGCCTGCGCGGTCAGCGTCGGACGTTGCTGCGGACGCCTGCGGACAACCCCCGCGTGGCTCCGACGCGGTCGGGATCTCGGCGAACTCGCCGGTGTCGACGCCCATGAGCTCGCACAACGCTGTCCGGTGCTCCACCCATCGGGCGTCACCGTCCGCCGTCAGGCTCAGCTTCGTCCGCGGGGTCTTCCCGACGAACGTCTTCGTGACGCTCACCAGGCCGGCGGTCTCGAGGATCGAACACTGCTTGCTCAAGGTGGCATCGGAGACACCGAGGTGGTCCCGGAGCTCGCGGAAGGTGATGCTGTGGGTGCCGATGATCTTCGCGACGACGGCGAGCCGGATCGGGCGGAGCAGTTCGGCGACGAGACGCTCACGAGGGTGCTCCGTCAGCGCGCGGCCCCCACCGAGCCGTTCCGCTTATAGGACAGCTTCGGCTCATTTCCTCGCGTCGGACGTCGTCACTGAGCGTCGTCGCCGGCCGGATCAGGGATCAGGGCATCAAGGGAGGCGAGCACCTCGTCGAGGGTCGTCGCTTCCACCTTCCGTTCGCGGTACTCGCGGTAGCGCTGTTGGGCGTTGTGCAGGAGTTGGTCGTAGTAGAGCACGCGGCCGCCGAGATGCCCGATCGCATTGTGAATGCGCTCTTCCTCGGTGCGGTTTCCGAGGTAGCCGAGCTGGGGTTTCTGTCCGAGGACGAACACGACGTTGAGACCGCTGCTGGACTGCTCGCGTTTCTGGATGACCTCCGTCAGCGCCTGGTGGTACTTATTGCCCTGCTCGACTAGCTCTTCGAGCGTCGTGGTACGGCCGTACCGTTTCAGTTCCACGATCATGTGCACGCCGGCCGCCGATCGGTACTGGATGTCGATACGTCCCTGCTTCTGGTTCTCCTGCTCACTCTTGTCGAATAGGATCCCCTTCCGGATCCGGGTCAGAGCGATCTCCATGTCGGCGTCGCCCGCCGCTCCCTCCCACGATGGGTCCAGTAGCCAGAGGTTGTCGAAGAGGTGCTCCTGCAGCACCTTCTCCAGCTCGTCCTTATTGATGAGCTTCTCGAGCTTCTCGATGGCCTCCAGCCTGGATCGGAGGATCTGGAGGTAAAGGGCGTCTTCGTACGACCGGGACGTCGCTAGCAGCGGGAGCACGTCGCTGGCGAAGAGGCCGTCAGCGAAGCGCTCGAGATCCCGTGTCGTGTCCTCGATCGCGATCCGCTCGAATGCGAGCACCCCCGCTTTGTAGAGCGCGGGCCGGTCCGACTCTCGGTCCAGGTGCAGTGCGCCGATGGTGCCGATCATGCTGCGGGCAGCGGTCTGCTGCGATTCGGGGCGTTTGGCGACCCACTCCTGCATCGTCGGGTACTTGGAGGTGGTCTGACGGAACTTCTCCTTGGGGCGTTCGATCGACCATTGCGCGGCGGCGTCGTTGAACAGCTGCCGGAGCTTCTGTAGCAGCAGCTGGACTCGGTCATCGTCCTCGAGCAGCCGCTGCCGGTCGCTGGTCGCGATGTCGTCGGCGCCGTCAACGTCGAGGAACTCGGCACGGATCTGCCCGGTGACGTAGTTGCCAAAAAACTTGTTGAAGTCCAACTGGTCGAGGATGCCCTCTTGGATGGGCCGGCTGCGGGCGAGGATGATGATGTTGCGCAGCGACTCCTGTTTGTCCTCGTCGTCGATGAGCTCGGACGGCTGATTCACCGTCCCGAACCATCCCTCGAGCTTCCACCCGCGGCCTTCGTCGACGACTGTGTCCTGCTCGGGGATCAACCAGCGCCGCTTGACACGGGGAGTGTTCTTGCCGGGGATCTCGTCGGCGCCGAGCTGCCAGATGTATTGCAGCCTTTTCAGATCACCCCGGTCGTCGTAGCCGATGGGCTCCCCGTCAATCTTGATGACGAAACGGTCCGTCGCGTCGGAGGAGAACTTCAGGACGTCGAAGCGGCGTGCGAGACGGCGCCGGAGCGCTCCGCGGGTGACGCTGGCGCGCTTGCTGTTGAGGTCCTTCAAGACGATCCGTGTGCCGCGCGCGGGCATGTCCGTCGGGATGGTGGCCGGGTCCGGGTTGTAGGCGACGCCCGCCTCGATGTGGTCCCGCAGGTCCTTCAGCGAGATCTCGAATCCGGCCATCTGCCCGTCTTTCGCGGAGTACACCTCGAGCTGGTTTGCGAGTGAGTACACCGAAAGCTTGCCGATGCCTTTGCGTCCCATAAACGGGCGGTCGTGGACCGGTGACCGGGTGCCCTCCACTGTGCGCTTCTTGTATGCGACGGTGAGGTATCGCTCATCAAGTTCCCGCTCGGTCATCCCGGATCCGTCGTCCTGGATCGTGACGGTGCCGTTCTCGACGTCCCAGTCGATGTCGACCTCGTTCGCGTCCGCGTCCCAAGCGTTCGCGACGAGCTCCGACAGGACTGCGGCGGCGTTGCTGTAAAGATTGATGCCAAGCGACTCGATAACCGCCAGGTCGACGGTGAAAGTGAATGGCGGCTTGTTGTTGGCGGTGATGGTCGTATCCCCCTTCAGGACCCTGCGCGGCACAGTCGCCGCGCCATGAGGTTCAGGCTGCCGTCCTGGCGATGAAGACCTCGCCCACAGCCCGCCCGAAGGGCGGCGGGACGGCGTTGCCGATGAGCTTGCCAACGGTGGACAGTGCCGGCGCGACTCCCTTGGGCGCGAACTCGTACCCGCGCGGGAATCCCTGCAGCATCGCCGCTTCGCGCAAGGTCAGACTGCGGTCCTGCTCGGGGTGGCCGAACCTGCCGGTCCCAAAGTTGAAGGACTGCGTCGTGATCGTGGGCGACGGCTTGTCCCACTCCATGCGGCCGTAGAACGCCTGGAAGCTGGCGCCCGAACTCTTGCGGTGGCACGGTGCGAGCAACTCCTCGGGCCAGTCCCGCCAGGTGCCACCCGGGCGTGAGGCCTGGATCCGCTCGAGGTTCAAGGGGGTGAGTCTTCGCGCCTTGTGCAACGCATCGTCCGGATCGGTCTCACCATGCCGCAGCGCCGGGAGTCCGCCGATCACGTCCCGCACGGACGTTCCCGTTGCTGCCGGTTCGGGATTGGGAACGCGAACGACACCGACCCGGGAGGCGACGAGGATCAGGCGCCGCCGGCTCTGAGCGAGGCCGAATGCGGGCCCGTGGACGGTCCGGTAGTCCACCGCGTAACCGCTGTCGCGGAGCGTCTGCACGAACTCGGCGAACACCGGCATCCGCATGAGGCGTACGACGTTTTCCATGGTGACGTGATGGGGTCTCGTCGCGACGACGAGACGGCCGAAGTGCCGCAGCAGAGACCAGTTCTTCTCCTCGCTGGTGTCCGCACCCCGGCGATGGCTGGAGAACGGCTGGCAGGGCGCGCAGCCGGCCAGGAGTCGCACCTTCGCATCCCCCCACGCCTCGACGAGTTGTTCCGGGGTAACCTCGGCAATGTCGGCGTGGACGAACTCGGCGCCGATATTGGTCTCGTACGCGAACCGGCACGCCTCGTCGAAGTCGAAGCCGGCGACCACGTCAATGCCGGCCTGCTGCAACCCGAGGGACAGTCCGCCGGCCCCGCAGAAGAGGTCAATCGCGGCGATCTTGGACGAGGGGAAACCCATGCCAGCAATATACGGGGACCGGCACCTGCTCGTCGACGGGGACGCGAGTGTTTCTCGCCCTGTTTCGGCGGCGACTCAGCGCAGCATGCGCGGGAACCGCTCACGCGACACACTGCCGGAGATGGCGGTGCGTCGACTGCTGCACGCCCAGGGGTTCCGCTACCGGGTGTCGGCGCGCCCGCTTCCGGACCTGCGCCGTACCGCGGACATCGTGTTCACCCGGGTGCGGGTCGCGGTCTTCATTGACGGCTGCTTCTGGCATCGGTGTCCCGTTCACGCGACGACGCCCAAGACCCGTCCCGAGTTCTGGCAGGCCAAATTCGACCGCAATGTGGCCCGCGACGCCGACACCTCTACCCGCTTGCGGGCGGCCGGATGGACGGTCCTGCGGTACTGGGAGCACGAGGAACCGGCCGTGGTCGCTGGGGCAGTAGCCGCCGCTGTGATGGGACGGAGCGAGAATTCCGGTTCTCCCGCGTCCGACCGAGACCGACCACACCTTCTCTCCCCCGAGACCGCGTCCTCCCCAACCTGTGGCCGTCACTAGCGGAGCGCTACGCACGGCGGAGGCGAAGACGAGCAAGACCGTGATCTGCTCGTCAGCGTTGGGCGATTGCGTGGTGCAACGCTTGGTATGGGCCGTCGCTACCGCCGTCGTCGGAATAACGCCGCTACACAGTGAAAGCGCTACAGCGCAGCCCTCTTATTCCAAAACCGTGTGACCGTGCTGCTTAGGGGCCGCCGCCTCCCTCACCTTCGGAGAAGCCGTCGACACATCCGCTCACGTCAGCGAAGGGCGTTGCGATCATTTTCGGCACATTCTGCGGAGCGGGCGGTTGCCAAGAAAGGCCGCACCCCTCGGGCACCACGGTGACCTCCAGCGACGGCAGATCGCCCTTCACCTACCAGGACGCCATTTCGAGTATAGAAGCAAACTGATCAATCGTTTCGAGTCCAGTGACACCCAAACCAGCCACGCCGATAGGAGTGATTTCTCGGGCACGAGCGTCGGGGGTGAATATCATCTCGGGAACGAGCACTAGTCCATTTAGTGAAAAGTCTGAAAAATCGTAGTTGTCTCCAATCGGGTGATCCTTGAAGAAAGCAAGTCGATCGGCCCACTCGTCGAGAGCTTGCTCAATTCTACTTTTAGCAGCAATCATCTCACGGTATTCTCCGGCGATGTAGTTGACCCCCACGAGCGTGCGCTTACAAGAAATTAAAAAAAGACGCCGGTCGAACTGCACGATTGCGTCGATGTCAGTTACATCTTTACCATTGAAACGCAATTCCTTCGCGGAGTCGCGTTCGCTGATCAGCGCGTCGTCGCCCTCGCCGGTGCGGACCACCGACCACGGGGCGTCCAGTCCCGTCACGACGTCGGTCGTCTCGCCGCCCGGCGCGAGCTGGCCGGTTGCGCTCGCCGCGGACGGCGCCGCGCT
>NZ_BACZ01000540.1 GCF_000333375.1 Curtobacterium sp. B18 | reverse complement strand
CGCCGAACCGCTTCACGAGGACCCGGATCATGACAGCCAAACGCCCCCCGCACCCGTGCCGACCCACCGGCCCTGCGCCCGTTCGCCGACGTCTTGCTCCCCGGGACCGCGCTGGTCAGCACCGCGCTCGTCGTCGGTGGCGCGCTGCTGACCGCCGGCGCCGCCCAGGTGTCCGTCCCGCTCTGGCCGGTGCCGGTCACCGGGCAGACCCTCGCCGTCCTCCTCGTCGGGAGCGCGCTCGGTTCCCGTCGCGGCGCCCTGTCGATGCTCGTCTACGCGCTGCTCGGCGTCGTCGGTCTGCCCGTCTTCGCCGAGGGCGCCGCCGGACCGGGCGTCCTGCTCGGCCCGACCGGGGGCTACGTCGTCGGGTTCATCGCCGCCGCGGCACTCGTCGGACGGATCGCCGAGCGCTTCGGCGGCCGCCGGTTCACCGCGGCGCTGCTGTCCTTCGTGCTCGGCACCGTCGTCACGTTCGGCGCCGGCACGGCCTGGCTCGCGATCGCCCTCGGGCTCGACCTGCAGCACGCCCTCGCGTACGGCCTGTACCCGTTCGTCATCGGCGAGCTGGCCAAGGCCATGATCGGCGCCGGTGTGGTCGCGCTCGGCTGGCACGCGGCGGGCCGTCGTCGCGACGCGGGCCAGCGCTGATCGCGCGTCCGCGACGCGGACCAGCGCTCCACGCACGGCGGGAACAGACCACACCCCTCGCCGGTTGCACCACACGGTGCCGCAGCCAGCGGTACTCCCGACACCAGGAGGCCACCATGACCACCACCGAAACCGCCATCCTCGCCGGCGGGTGTTTCTGGGGAGCGCAGCAGCTCCTCCGTCGCCGTCCCGGTGTGATCAGCACGCGCGTCGGCTACTCCGGCGGCGACACCCCGAACGCCACCTACCGCAACCACGGCGACCACGCCGAGGCGGTCGAGATCGTCTTCGACCCGTCCCAGATCTCCTACCGCGAGCTGCTCGAGTTCTTCTTCCAGATCCACGACCCGTCGACGAAGGACCGCCAGGGCAACGACGTCGGCCGTGCCTACCGCTCGGCCGTGTTCCCCACGTCCGACGAGCAGCGCCAGGTCGCCCTCGACACCATCGCCGACGTGGACGCCTCCGGCATCTGGCCGGGCAAGGTCGTCACCGAGGTCGAGCCGGCCGGTGACTTCTGGGAGGCCGAGGAGGAGCACCAGGACTACCTCGAGAAGCACCCGCACGGGTACACGTGCCACTTCGTGCGCCCGGGCTGGACGCTCCCGCGCCGCGACGAGACGGCCGCAGCGGTCTGATCGTCGCGGTCACGCTGATCGCGTGACCACGTGCAGGACAGGAGGCGCGGTGCCGGCTGGCACCGCGCCTCCCGTGTGTCCCCGGTCGCGTCGACGGCCCTAGCGCGACCCGCCGAGCCGTTCCAACCAGTCCGCGGGCAGGCGGTCCGCCGGCCCGGGGACCGACTGGTCCACGGGGTGGCTCGTCGGCGCCGCGAGCTCGACGCCCTCGAACGTGGACCGGTCGCGGTAGTCGTACGCCCACGTCTCACCGGGCTCGTAGCTCTGGATGACCGCGTGCCCGGTCGCCTCCCAGTGCCGGGTGGCGTGGGTGTCCAGCGAGTCGTCGCAGCACCCGACGTGGCCGCACGCGGCACACCGGCGCAGGTGCACCCACCAGGACCCGGTGGCGTCGCACTCGACGCACCCGTCGCCGCTGGGCGCGACCAGGGGGTCGATCATGTCGCTGTCGTCGGTCATGTCGCTCATCCTGCCCGGCTCAGCCGCGCGGCACCAGGGCCTCGATCGCTGCGAGCTCCTCGTCCGTCAGCGGCGCACCCTCGAGCGCGTCGAGCGTCCCGTCGAGCTGTCGGACGCTCGACGCCCCGACGAGCGCGGACGTGACCGCCGGCTGCCGGAGCACCCACGTGATCGCGAGCTGCGCGAGCGTCTGCCCGCGCGACACGGCGATCTCGTTCAGGGCCCGCGCCGTCGTCAGGTACGCGTCGTCGATGCGGTCTGCGCCGAACCACCGACCCTCGGCCGCACGCGACCCGACCGGCACCGAGCCGTCGAGGTAGCGGTCCGTCAGCAGCCCACCGGCCAGCGGGGAGAACACGATCGCGCCGGTCCCCAGACGGAGCAGCTCGTCGAAGAGGCCGTCCTCGGGCGCGCGGTCGAACATGTTGTAGCGCGGCTGGTGGATGAGCAGGTGGATGTTCTCGGCGGCGAGCGCCTCGGCCGCGGCGGCCGTCTGCGCCGGGTCGTGGTTCGAGATGCCGGCGTAGAGCGCCTTGCCCGAGCGGACCGCGGTCACGAGGGCGCTGACGGTCTCCTCGATCGGCGTCTCGGGGTCCGGCCGGTGCGAGTAGAAGACGTCGACGTACTCGAGCCCGAGGCGTCCGAGGGACTGGTCGAGCGACGCCAGCATGGACTTCCGGGAGCCCCAGTTGCCGTAGGGGCCGGGCCACATGTCGTAGCCGGCCTTGGTGGACACCACGAGCTCGTCGCGGAACGGGCGGAGGTCCGACGCGAGGATGCGACCGAACTGCTCCTCGGCGGCTCCGGGCGGCGGGCCGTAGTTGTTCGCCAGGTCGAAGTGCGTGATCCCGCGGTCGAACGCGTGCAGCACGATGTCCCGCTGCGTCGTGAGCGCCCGGTCGGTGCCGAAGTTGTTCCACAGCCCGAGGGAGATCCGGGGCAGCAGCAACCCGCTCCTCCCCACGCGCTGGTACGGCAGCCGCTCGTAGCGGTCGTCGGCGGGGCGGTGGACGTCAGGCATCGTTGCTCGATCCGGTTCGTGAAGGGGGGGGGTGGGTCCGGGATCGACGCTAGCGGACCGCGGACGCGACCCGGTGACGGACGGGAGGGACGGTGCGGGCCCGACCCGCGCCTCCCGTCCGTCACGTGGTGCGTCCACCGCCGGACGCGCGCCGTCGGCGCGGTCGGGGGCCGCTAGGCCGTTCCGGCGTCGCGGGAGACCTCGTCGTGCGCGTCGTCCTCGCGGCGGATCCGCAGCAGGCTGGCACCGGTCGCCACGCCCATCGCCACGACGATCACGAGCAGCGACACCACCGTGCCGATCTCGGGCGCCCACTCCACGTGCTCGCCGCCGTTGATGAAGGGCAGCTCGTTGCCGTGCAGGGCGTGCAGCACGAGCTTCACGCCGATGAACGCGAGGATCGCCGCGATCCCGTACTTGAGGTAGACCAGCCGCTCGAGCAGCCCGCCGAGCAGGAAGTACAGCTGCCGCAGGCCCATCAGGGCGAAGACGTTCGCGGTGAACACGATGAACGCGCTCTCGGTGATGCCGAAGATCGCCGGGATCGAGTCGAGGGCGAAGAGCAGGTCGGTCGTCCCGATCGCGATGAGGACCACCAGGAGCGGCGTGAAGTGCCGGGCGCCGTCCTGCACGACGCGGAACTTCATGCCGTCGTACGTGTCCGTGATGCGCACGCGCTTCCGGAGCAGCCGCACGATGAGGCTGTCCTTGTCGTCGTCCTCGTCCTCGCCGCGGAGCTGCTGGATCGCCGTCCAGATCAGCCATGCGCCGAAGAGGTAGAAGATCCACGAGAAGTCCTCGATCAGCCGGGCGCCGAGCAGGATGAAGACGCCGCGCAGGACCAGCGCGATGATGATGCCGAGCATGAGCACCTCCTGCTGGATCGTCTTCGGCACGGAGAACCGGGCCATGAGGATCACGAACACGAAGAGGTTGTCGATGCTCAGGCTGTACTCGGTGAGCCAGCCCGCGAGGAACTGCCCCGCTGACTCCCCGCCGGCGAAGACGAACATCGCGACGGCGAACAGGAGCGCGAGGCCCACGTAGAGGCCCACCCACACGCCGGACTCCTTGAGCGTCGGCACGTGGGGACGCCGGGCCACGACGAGCAGGTCGGCGAGCAGGATCGCCACGATGACGATCAGGGAGCCGACTTCGAACACGGCCGGGAGCTCGAGCATCCGGGGCCTTTCCTGGTTGTGCGGGAGGGGAGCCCGTCAAGCCTCGCACGCCGGGAGCACCGGGGTTCCCCGGCGGCGTCGGCGCTGACCGTGTCACCGGAGGACCGGCGGTCGCACGGAC
>NZ_BACZ01000541.1 GCF_000333375.1 Curtobacterium sp. B18 | reverse complement strand
AGACCGAGGACCCGGACCCCCGGATCGACGTCGTCGCCCCCGGCACCATGACCATGATCCAGGACCTGCCCGGCCGGGTCGGGTACTGGCAGGTGGGCGTCCCGCCGAGCGGCCCGTTCGACGCGGCGTCGTTCGCCGAGGCGAACCTCGTGGTCGGCAACCCCGAGGGTGCTCCGGCGCTCGAGGTCACCGCCACGGGCCCGACGCTCCGCTTCTCGGCGAGCGCCGTCGTCGCGGTCACGGGCGCACCGCTGCCGGTCCTGCTCGACGGCGAGCCCCTGGCGCTGTGGGAGCCGATCGAGGTGCAGGCGGGTCAGACCCTCGCGCTCGGCACGGCTGCCGGACCGGGACTCCGGAGCTACCTGGCGGTCCGCGGCGGCTTCGACGTCCCGACGTACCTCGGCTCCACCGCGACCTTCACGCTCGGCGGGTTCGGCGGTCACGCCGGTCGTGCCCTGCTCGCCGGTGACGTCCTGCGTCCCGGTTCCCCGGACTCGGACGCCCCGCACCCGGCCTTCCCCGCCGGTGGCCGGCTCGGCCTGGTCGGCGGTCCGACCCCCGCCGACCGGCGGACCGCGCTCACCCACACGTGGGAGGTCGCCGTCACCGAGGGGCCGCACGCGGCGCCGGACTTCTTCACCCGCGCCGACCTCGACGTGTTCTACGCCACCGACTACGTCGTGCACCACAACTCCGCCCGCACCGGCATCCGGCTGATCGGTCCCCGGCCCGGCTGGGCTCGGACCGACGGCGGCGAGGCGGGACTGCACCCGTCGAACATCCACGACACGCCGTACGCGGTGGGTGCGATCGACTTCACCGGGGACACCCCGATCGTCCTCGGGCCGGACGGCCCCTCGCTCGGCGGCTTCGTCTGTCCGGCGGTGGTCGCCAGCGGCGACCTGTGGAAGCTCGGCCAGCTCCGACCGGGTGACACCGTGCGGTTCGTCCCCGTGCGCGAGGCCGACGCGGCCGCGCTCGAGGCGAACCGCGCCTCCCGGACCGTCCCCCGCACCGGCGGCGACGGCGACGACGGGGTGATCGCGCGTCTGGACGCGACCGACGCCCGCCCGGGCGTCGCGTACCGACGCGACGGCGACGACAACGTCCTCGTCGAGTACGGCGACATGACGCTCGACATCGCGCTGCGGATGCGCGTGCACGCGCTCATGACGAAGCTGCAGGAGGAGGCGCCCCGCGGCGTCCTCGACATCACCCCCGGCATCCGTTCGCTGCAGGTGCACACCGACGCGAGCGTGCTGAAGGCGAGCACGATGGCGGGCCTCCTCCGCGAGCTCGAGGACGAGATCCCGCCGACCGACCAGCTCGTCGTGCCGTCCCGCACCGTGAAGCTGCCGCTGTCGTGGGACGACCCCGCGACCCGGCTGGCGATCGAGCGGTACATGGCGGGGGTCCGCGACGACGCGCCGTGGACCCCGTGGAACATCGAGTTCATCCGGCGGATCAACGGGCTCGACAGCGTCGACGACGTGTTCCGCACGGTCTTCGACGCGAGCTACCTCGTGCTCGGGCTCGGCGACGTGTACCTCGGTGCGCCGGTCGCCACGCCGCTCGACCCCCGGCACCGCCTCGTCACCACGAAGTACAACCCGGCACGCACCTGGACGGCCGAGAACTCGGTCGGGATCGGCGGCGCGTACCTGTGCATCTACGGCATGGAGGGGCCGGGCGGGTACCAGTTCGTCGGCCGCACCGTGCAGATCTGGAACCGGTTCCGCCGCGGCGGCCTGTTCCAGGAGGACCCGTGGGCGCTCCGCTTCTTCGACCGCATCGAGTGGTACCCGGTCTCCGCCGAGGAGCTCCTCGACCTGCGCGCCGAGACCGACGCGGGACGCGGGGACTTCGAGACCGTCGACGGCGAGTTCTCGATCGCGTCCTACAACCGGTTCCTCAGCGACAACGCCGGGTCGATCGCCGACTTCCGGGCGCAGCAGGCCCGCGCGTTCGACGAGGAGAAGGAGCGGTGGCGGGCATCGGGCGAGTTCGACGTCCGTGACGAACCCGCCGTGGTGCTGCCGGACGAGGTCGTCCTGCCGGCCGGTGCGACCGCGGTGACGGCGCCGTTCACGTCGACCGTGTGGCAGGTGGACGTCCGGCCGGGCGACCGGGTGGACGAGGGCCAGAAGCTGCTCGCGGTGGAGGCGATGAAGATGGAGTCGATGGTGCACGCACCGGTGGAGGGGCACGTGTTGGAGGTCTACATCAAGCCGGGCGACCAGGTCGCACCCGGGCAGGTCCTCGCCGCGATCGGAGCCGCAGCGTGAGCGGCGGCGTGAGCAGCGTCCGGGACGGTGCGGGCCGCGGTGGCGACCACGCGGTCGCCCGCGTGCACGCCGCCTTCGACCGGATCGACGCGGTCGACCGTCCCGAGGTGTGGATCACCCTGCGCGACCGGGCCGACGTGGTCGCCGAGGCATCGGCCGTCGATCCGACCCTGCCGCTCGCCGGCATGCTCTTCGCCGTCAAGGACAACATCGACGTCGCCGGGCTCCCCACCACCGCCGCGGCGCGCTCCTTCGCGTCCGCACCCGCCGCGGACGCCACCGCCGTCGCACGACTCCGGGCTGCCGGGGCGGTCGTCGTCGGCAAGACGAACCTCGACCAGTTCGCGACCGGCCTCGTCGGCACCCGGTCGCCGTTCGGCGCCGTCCGGAACGCCTGGGACCCCACCCGGATCTCCGGCGGGTCCTCGAGCGGGTCCGCCACCGCCGTCGCACTCGGGACGGTCGACTTCGCGCTCGGCACCGACACCGCCGGCTCCGGACGCGTCCCGGCAGCGCTGAACCACCTCGTCGGGGTGAAGCCCACGAAGGGGCTCGTCCCGAACACCGGCGTCGTCCCCGCCTGTCGGTCGCAGGACTGCGTGACCGTGTTCGCCCGCTCGCTCGACCTCGCCCGGACCGTGGCCGAGCTGATGGCGGGGCCGGACGGCTCCGACCCGCTCGCCCGGCCGGACGCCGCACTGGCCGACGGCTCCCTCGTGGCGCTGCCCCCGGTGCCGCGCATCGCGGTGCCGCTGCCGACGCAGCTCGAGGGCCTCGCGCCCGGATGGGCGGCGGCGTTCGACCGTGTCGTCGACCGGTTCCGCGCCCTCGGGCACGAGGTCGTCGAGGTCGACATCGCCCCGCTCCTCGACGCCGCGACGCTCCTGTACGACGGCGCGTTCGTCGCCGAGCGGTACGCGGCGGTCGGGGCCCACATCGAGGCGAACCGTAACCGGATCGGCGAGGACCTCGACCCCACGGTGGCCGCGATCGTCCTCGGCGGCGCGACGCCGACGGCCGCGGCGCTCTTCGCCGACCAGGAGCGCCTCGACGCCCTCGGTGCCAGGGGCCGCACGCTGCTCGACGGCACGACGGCGCTCCTCACCCCCACCACCACCTGGCACCCGACCCTCGACGAGGTCGCCGCGGACCCGGTCGGTGCGAACAGCCGGATGGGTCGGTACACGAACTTCGCGAACCTCCTGGACATGGCGTCCCTCGCGGTGCCGGCCGGCTTCGTGGACGGGCTGCCGTTCGGCGTCATGCTGACCGGACCGGCGTTCACCGACCGCCGCCTGGCGGCGCTCGCCGCGGCCTTCGCCGCCCCGACCGTCGACCTCCTCGTCGTCGGCGCGCACCTGCGGGACCAGCCGTTGAACGGGCAGCTGGTCGCCGCCGGCGGCACGTTCGTCCGCGCGGCGCGCACCGCCCCCGACTACCGGCTGTACGCCCTCGACACGGTGCCACCCAAGCCGGGGCTGGTGCGGTCGGGCGCCGGTGCTGTGGGCGAGGTGCGGTCGGAGGACGGCAGCGCGGCGCCGTCCGGGATCGCCGGTGAGGTCTGGCGGGTGCCGGCCGCCGGCTTCGGGACGTTCGTCGCGGCGCTCCCCGCACCGATGGCGATCGGCTCCGTGACGCTCGACGACGGGTCGGACGTCACCGGCTTCACGGTCGAGGCGCACGCCGTCGCGGGTGCCGAGGACATCACGCACCACGGCGGCTGGCGTGCGTACCGCGAGCTGGTGGCCCGGGAGCACACGGCCCGGGAGCACGCGTGACGGCCGGCTGCGAGGATGGGGCCATGTCCTCCGACGACCGGCCCACCCGACTCGGCAGGCCACGAGCGGTCCCGGACACCGCGTCCGGGCTGAGCCCCCGCGACCAGATCCTGGACGCCGCCGCGGCGCTGTTCGTCGAGAACGGCTTCAGCGCCACCTCGACCCGGGCGATCGCGGAGCGGGTCGGCATCCGACAGGCCTCGCTGTACTACCACTTCGCCGGCAAGGACGAGGTGCTCGTCGAGCTGCTCACGACCTCGGTCCGCCCGAGCCTCGACGTGGTCCGCGGCCTCGAGGAGCGGGTCCCCGGGACCGTCTCCGCCGCCGGCGCCCTCGCCGCCCTGGTCCTCATCGACATCGACACGCTCGCACGGACGCCCCACAACATCGGCACGCTCTACATGCTCCCCGAGGTGCAGGGGGACCGGTACGCCGGCTTCCGCGCCGACCGGCAGGAGCTGCAGGACACCTACGGGCGGCTCGGTGCCCGGGCGGCGAGCGAGGACGTCCGGGGATCGGTCACGGCCGAGCGTCTGGGCGGCGTCCTCATCCAGCTCGCCGAGACGGTCATCCAGCTCCGCCGCACCCGCGAC
>NZ_BACZ01000542.1 GCF_000333375.1 Curtobacterium sp. B18 | reverse complement strand
CCCCGCCCGAGCAGATGAAGATGTTCCTGACGCGGCTCGGGTTCGGGTCGAAGATGGTCGTCACGGGCGACATCACCCAGGTCGACCTGCCGGGCAACCTGTCCGGGCTCCGGCTCGTGACGCGCATCCTCGGCGAGGTCGACGACATCCACTTCGCCCGCCTCGGCAGCGAGGACGTCGTCCGGCACACGCTCGTCGGCCGGATCGTCGACGCCTACACCGTCTACGACGAGGAACGCCTCGCCGAGCAGTCCGGGTACCGCCCAGGCGGCCGGGGCAGCGCGGCCACGCCGAACCCCGCCGGTGCCAACCGCGCCGAGCGACGGGGGCGTCCGCCGCAGGACCGCCAGCGCTCCCCGTACCCCCAGAACGACCCCCGAGGAGGGAACCGGTGAGCATCGAGCTCAACAACGAGTCCGGCGTCGAGGTCGACGAGGCCGCCATCCAGCGCCTCGCCGCCTTCGCGCTCGACGCGCTCCACGTCCATGCCGACGCGGAGCTCGCGATCGTGCTCGTCGACGAGGGCGCGATGGAGCAGCTGCACGTCCGGTGGATGGACGAGCCCGGCCCGACCGACGTGCTGAGCTTCCCGATGGACGAGCTCCGCCCCGGCACCGAGGACGAGCCGACCCCGGCGGGCCTGCTCGGCGACATCGTGCTCTGCCCGCAGGTGGCCGAGGAACAGGCGAAGACCGCTGGGCACTCGAGCACCGACGAGATGCTCCTGCTGACGTGCCACGGCATCCTGCACCTGCTCGGGTTCGACCACGCCGAACCCGAGGAGAAGGCCGAGATGTTCGGGCTGCAGGGCGAGATCCTCACGGCGTTCGCCGCCCAGCGCCGAGGGCGGTGAGCTGATGCTGCTCGTCGTCGGCATGCTGACGGTCGCGTTCGTGCTGGTCGTCGTCGGCGGCCTGCTCGCCGCGTCCGACGCAGCGCTGTCCGTGCTGTCCCGGGGGCGACCTCGACGAGATCGCCCGCGAGAGCGGGCACCGACGCGCGATCGAGGCGATCGGCGACGACGTCGGCGCGCACGTCAACGCGCTCAACTTCTTCCGCGTGCTGGCGGAGACCGCGGCGGCGGTCTTCGTCACGATCGCGCTCGTGATGGTGTTCACAACGTGGGGGGTCGCCCTCATCGTGGCGGCTGCCATCATGACCGCGGTGTCGTTCGTGCTGGTCGGGTCGAGTCCCCGCAGCGTCGGGCGTGCACACGCCGAACGCCTCATCGCCACGACCGGTGGGCTCGTCCGGGGCGTCCGCATCGTGCTCGGCCCGCTCGCCGGACTCCTCGTGGCGATCGGCGACCGCGTCACGCCGGGGCGCGGGGGCAGCGCGTCCGTGCGCACGCTCGCTGGAGCCGGCGACGCAGTCGGTGAGCACCCGCACCGCGTAGTCGTGCTGGTGCGCGTCGGCCGCGGTGTAGTGGATGCACACGTCCGTCAGGCCACCGACGAGCAGCACCGTGCCGGCACGGTAGGCCTTGAGCACGATCTCGAGCTCCGTCCCGAAGAACGCCGAGTACCGACGCTTGCGGATCACGAACTCCTCCGGTCGGGGGTCGATCCACGAGGCGAGTTCGGTCTGCTCGTCGCCCTCGATGCAGTGCGGCCCTTCGGCACCGTCGAGCTCGCGGCCGATGTCGACGAGGTCCGGCTTGTGGACCTCCTGGATGAACACGACCGGCACACCCGTTGCCCGACAGTGCTCGATGAGGTCGCGGACGCGGGGCGCGCCTTCCGCGCGACCGTTCATGACGGGGATGCCCGGTGTGGGCATCGTCGAAGGGGGGGGCCGCCCTGGACGTCGACGACGATCAGGACGGGGTTCCCGGGGACGGCGAGCATGCGGTGGTTCCTTCCACGACGGATCGTGCACTCGGGTGGGGACCGGTGCGCGCCGTCGCCGCCAGTCTCCGACGGCTTCCGACACGGCACGGGTCGGGGGTGTTTCAGCGGCGTTAAACCTCAGGTGTCGTGGAGTCGACGCCGCTCGTGGGGTCCGACACGCTCCGCGCCGCTCGGCGCCGTCGGAACGGCAGCAGCTCCGCGACGCCGACCGGGGCGAACCCGTCGCCGACCGCGACCCACACCCGCGCGTCCGGTGCGTGGTCGCCGAGGAGTTCGGCACAGACGCCGCACGGCTCGATGAGGTGCAGAGTGCCGGCCGGGCGACGGAGGACGCCGACGACCGACTCGACCGCGGAGCCCGCGACGACCGCTGCGCTCAGGGCCGCCGACTCGGCGCAGACCGACGCCCGGCCCGCCGACGCTTCGACGTGCAGGCCCGTGACGACGGTGCCGTCCGCCAGCCGCAGTGCCGCCGCGACCTCGTGCACGCCCGCACGGTACCGACGGTCGAGCAGCGCCGTCGCGACCTCGAGGAGCTCCCGGTCGGCCTGCGCCATCCCGGGCGGCGGACCGTCGAGGACCGGGCGCTCGGACGGACCCGACGCCGCCGTGGGGTTCACGACCAGCCCAGGATCCGGGCCATGTTGCCGCCCTCGACCAGTGCCCGGTCTGCCTCGTCGGGGATCGCCTTCGCGATCTTCATGCGCTCGAGGTCGAAGTCGCTGCCCGGCCACTCCGACCCGAGCAGGATCTTCTCCGCTCCGAGACGGGCGTACGCGCGCTTGACGTCGGACATCAGCGTGGCCGACGTCTCGAGGTACACGTGCGGGTTCCGTTCGGCCACGATGATCGCCTCCGGCACGTTCCAGACCGCGCCCATGTGCGCGATGATCGTCGGCACCGTCGGGAAGCCCTTCGCGATCTCCTCGATCGCGAAGGGCGCGCAGAACGCGTCGTCGAGGGCGTTGATGAGCACGGGGAGGCCGAGCTCGGCACAGACCTCGAACAGCGGGTCGAGCAGCCCGTGGTCCGCGACGTGGTACCCGTGCAGGCTCGGGTGCAGCTTCAGCCCGACGAGGCCGCCGTCGGCGAAGCGGCGGATCTCGTCGGTCGCGTGCTCCCACTGCGGCATGACCTGACCGAAGCCGAACAGCCGGTCCGGGTGCGCGGCGACGAGGTCCATCAGGAAGTCGTTCTCGATGCCCTGCGCGAGTGAGCACACCATCGCGCGGTCGACGCCGGCCGCGTCCATGCGGTCGAGGATCCGGTTCGCGTCGAACGGCGTGTACGCGGGCGGTTCCTCACCGGGCCGGACCCCGCTGAGGTAGTCGCTCCGGCCACGGCGGTCCTGCGTGGTGTTGTAGGCGTCGATGATCATCCTGGGCGTCTCCTCGTCGGCTGCTCGCGGGGACCGGGCGCCCCACATGACATCCGATACTGCCAGAATTGGATCCAATTTGGTAGCGATCGATCGGCCAGGAGGCGCGGGCCGACGGACAGGGTCGTGTCACGACCACAGGCGGGTCAGTGCACGGCGGTCATCGCGCCCATCGCGAGCACCCCGACGAGCGACGCGATGCGGCGCGCCGACTCGACGCGCGCCGGGGGGCGACGTGCGACACCCCAGGCCACGGCGCCGACGTGCACCGCCACCGCGACGGCGATCGGCAGGAGCAGCACCGTACCGTGCCGGTGACCCGCGCTGTCGCCAGCGTGCACGGCCCCCAACAGCACGAACGCAGCGCCGAGCAGCATGCCGAGCGCGTGCAGGTGGTCGCCCTGCGGGCGGTGCGGACGACGGAGACGATCGAGCAGCGCGGTCACCAGGGCGCACCCGCCGAGCAGGACCGCCCAGAACGGCGCGGGGACGAACCCCAGGGTGGGGACGTGGACGTCCGCCATGGCCGCGAGCATCACCGTCTCGCCCACGAGCACCGACCACCCCGCGCGTCGGCGCCCTGCCACTCCCAGCACGAGGGCGACCAGGGAGCCCGCGAGGGTGACGACGATCAGCACGGTCATGATTGGATCCAATCACGGGCGAGTCGGATACGGCAACGGGATCCACCACCTGGCAGGATTGGATCCGCAGCGGGGGCTCGCTGCGACGACGCACCGAGGAGACCACGACGTGACCACCACCGACGGCAACGCACTCGTCGACGACCTCGCCGCCCGCATCCGCACGAAGATCATGTCCGGCGAGATCCCGATCGGCGCACCCCTGCGCCAGGCGGACCTCGCCGCGCAGTTCGGCATCAGTCGGACGCCCGTCCGGGAAGCCCTGCGGCAGCTGCAGACCGGAGGGCTCATCGAGGTCGTCCCGAACCGCGGTGCCGTCGTGCGTGTCCCCGTGCCGTGGGAGGTCCGCGAAGCGTACGAGGTCCGCGCCGAGCTCGAGGCACTGGCGGCCCGTCGCGCCGTGGACCGGCTCGACGACGCCACGATCGGTCAGCTGCGATCGGTGAACCAGGCGATGTACGAGCGCTCCCTCGCGGCGGCCGAGGGCGAGCAGCCGAAGCAGCGCGAGGGCGTCGACAACGACCAGTTCCACGGGCTGATCTACCAGGCCTCGGGGAACACCCGCCTCACCCGCATGCTCGTCGAGATCAACGACGCCTTCCCCCGGAACGTCTCCGCCCTCGTCCTCCGCGAGAACTCCCGGCACCGCGAGGAGAACTTCCGCGAGCACGAGGAGCTGATCGAGGCGTTCGTCGGCAGCGACCACGAGCGGGCGGCCGGGCTCATGCGCGACCACGTCCTGCGCGCCGGCGAGCACCTGGCGCACTGGTACGAGCGCCGCTCGTCCACGGTCTTCACGGGCTGACGGCCCGGCCGGTCCGCGCCAGCTCAGGCCCGGACCCAGGCCGGATCCGGGCCGGAGCCGACGTGCCGGGGCCGAGCCGCGCCTCCCGAGCGGTGGACCGCCCCGACGGCTACCGGGCCGGCGCCCGCCGGATCCAGCCGGTCGCCTCCTCGATCGCGCGTGTCACCGCGAGCAGCTGCGCCTCGCGACCGTACCGCCCGACGACCTGCACCCCGACGGGCAGCCCCTCCGCGGTGAACCCGGCCGACGTCACCACGACCGGGTGCGCCGTCAGGGTGAGGCGGTTCGCGAGCATCTGCCACGTGAAGTAGCGCTCGAAGCGGTGCCCGTCGACGGTGTCGACCCACTCGTCGTCCGCGGGCGGAGCGACGACCGGCGTCGCCGGCAGGACCAGCACGTCGTGCCGGTCGAGGACCGCAGCCGTGTCGCGGTACAGCCGCGTCCGTCGCTCGTAGGCGTCGGCGAGCTGGGTCGCCGTCGTGGCACGTCCCTGCTCGACGTTCCGGACGTAGTCGGGACGGAACCCGTTCGCGCCGGCGTCGACCGCGTGCCGACCGCCGAGGAAGAACTCGAACGTCTCGATGGTCTCCCAGGCCTCGTCGGCGCCGGCGAAGTCGGGCTCCGCGGCCTCGACCACCGCTCCGAGCCCCGCGAGCTGCTCGCCGAACGCCCGGTGCACGGCCCGGATCGCCGGATCGATCGGCAGCCCTCCGGCGTCGTCGCTCCAGGCGATCCGGAGGCCGTCGACCTCGACCGGACGCACCGGGTGCCGGGTCATGGCGGACATCGGCCAGACCGACCGCTCGACCGCGAGGGCGTCCATGAACCGTGCGGCGTCGGCGGAGTCGCGCGCCATCGGCCCGGTGACCCCGTGCGGCGTCCACGCGTTGCCGGTGCGCCCGCTCGGCACGCGACCGGGGCTGGGGCGGACGCCGACCACGTTGCAGAAGGCGGCCGGGTACCGCAGGCTCCCGCCGCTGTCCGAGCCGTCGGCGATCGGCAGCATCCGAGCGGCCAGGGCAGCCGCGGCACCGCCGCTGGACCCGCCGGCGTGCCGCGCCGTGTCCCAGGGGTTCACGGTCGTGCCGAACACCGGGTTGAAGGTCAGGACGCCCTGTCCCATCTCCGGCGTGTTCGTCTTGCCGATGATGATCGCACCGGCGTCGCGGAGCAGCGTCGCCAGGACGCTGTCGTGCGCGGCGGGCGGTGCGTCCGCGAACGCGGCCGACCCGTTCGTCGTCGGCAGGCCGGCGACGTCCATCAGGTCCTTCACCGCGGTGGGCAGGCCGTGCAGGAGCGGCAGCGGGTCGCCCGCCGCGCGGGCCTCGGCGGTCGCGCGGTCGGCGTCCTCGGCCGCGGCGAGCGAGACCGAGTCCGGTTGCTGCGAGACGACGGCCCGGAGGCGCGGGTTGCGCTCCTCGATGCGCTCCAGGTGGGCGCGCATCACCTCGACCGCCGAGACCTCGCGGGCGGCGACGGCCTCGGCCAGCCGGACGGCCGACCAGTCGGCGAGGTGTTCGGCGGACCCGTCCGTCGCGCGGTCCGGTGCATGGTCGGTGGCGTGGGTCATCATCGCCCGCCGTCGTGGTCGTGCTGCTGCTCGGCGTGGACGCGACCGTCGTGCGCGGCGTGGGTGTCGTGGCCGGCGTGGCCGCCGTGGTCGTGGCCGGTGCCCGGTGCGCAGTGGTCGGTCGCCGACGGCGGGACGTCGAGCGCGGGGTTGCGGTCGAAGAAGCCGTCGGGTTCGAGCCGGAAGCCGATCCGGTCGACGGGCATGATCGGCCACTGCTCCGGCCGCGGGAAGTGGTGCACCCCGAGGACCGGCCAGAGCACGAGTCGCTCGTTCTCCAGCGATCGGTCGGCCCGCTGCCAGACGTGCACGCCGTCGTCGCCGAGTTCGCCCTGGTTCGGGTACTCGCCGGCGATGAAGCGCTGCTCGGGGTCGAACGCGCTGGCCCACAGGTGCTTCGCCACGAACGGCGCCTTCCGCTCGACGATGCTGCCGGGCAGGACGTGCAGCTGCGCGGTGTCCTTGATCGCGAGGCGGTAGGCGGTGCTCTCGCCGAACCGGTTCTCGGCCGACTCGCTCTCGATGCGCCAGTGCAGTGCTCGGGCGGGGTCGGTCGTCCGGGCGCCTGCTGCCTCGGAGGCGATGGGGGTCTCGACCGCGATGCAGGCGTTGCCGTAGGGGTTCAGGGCCTCGTCGGGCTCCGGCTCGGCGTGCACCTCGACCAGCCGGTTCAACGGCCCGTCGACCGCGGTGTCGAGGCGGACGGCGAAGTAGTGCTGGTGGGTCGGTGCCTGGACGTTCGGCGCCACCATCCGGCCGGACCGCGGGGTCTCGCCGTCGGCGATGCCGGACACGGACATGATGCCCGTCAGCTTCACCTCGAGCTCGACGGATCCGTCCTGGTACAGGGACCAGTAGAAGCCGTAGTCGTAGTTCGCGACCGTCGCGAAACTCGAGACGACGAGCCGGCGGCTGCGCCGGACCTCGGCGCTGCCGGTGCGGGTGTTCACGTGCTTCCAGAGGATCGAGTCGTCCTCCTCGTGCAGGCAGATGCCGTTGACGATGGTCTGCGGTTCGCCGTGGCCGTCGAGGTAGTCGACGTCGAAGTAGCGGATCTCGCCGAGGCAGTCGCAGCCGAGCTCGAGGCTCGCGGTGAGCGGACCGGCGCCGTACTCGCCCCAGTCGAAGAAGTTCTTCCGGTACGCCGTCGGGTCGCTGTCGAGGTACGGGACGTACATCTCGTTGACCGCCGCGCGGTGCAGCACCGGGCGCTCGACCTCGCCGTCGCGGTAGCGCAGGTCGTGCAGCACGAGCCCCTCGCGGTGGGAGAACCCGACGCGGAACGTCCAGTTCTGCCAGCGGACCTCGTGCCCGTCGATCGCGAAGCCGGGGCCGTCCGCCTGCACGATGTCGAGCGCCGAGACCTCGCGGTCGGGACCCCAGGTGCCGGAGGTGTAGACGCCGGTCTCGCTCGCCATCGGGACGACCCCGTGGTCCTCGATGCGGACGACCTCGAGCGAGTCCAGGTCGAGGATCGGGACGAGCCCGGCGACGGGCCTGGCGTAGCCGTTGTCCTCGGGGAACTCGCGGTACCAGACGGTGCCCCAGCTCAGGCGGCGGTCGGCGAGGTCCTCCCGGGACGAAGCCGGTGATCGACTCCGGGTCGACCCAGACGAGCGACGTGTCGGTGATGCCGCGTTTCGCGAGCGCCTCGACGATGAGCGGGGACTTCCGCGCGGCCTGCGCGATGAGCCGGGCCTCGTCGCTCGAGACGCCCGGGCGACGGTGGTCGACGTCGGTCCACAGCTCGACGATCGCGGGCGAGTCCGGCCCGGCCGTCCACCCCCGGACCTCCCAGGCGGCGTGCGCGTCCGGGTCCATCACGACGAGCCGGACCGGACGGGCCCCGCCCGCTGCGGTCCCCCGGGCCTTCTCCTCGTCGAGGGCGATCCCCCAGAAGCGCGGTCGTGCGCCGATCCGGCCGGACCCGCGGACCGCGGCGACGAAGGAGGCGATCTCGGCGGAGGTGAGCGGATCGAGGACGTGGGCGGTGCTGCTCATGGGCTTCCTTCTCGGGTGGATCGGGGGGGTCAGTCGGTGTGGAGGACGACGGCACGGCCGTCCGCACGGGGGTCGCTCGCGGCGTCGAGGTGGCCGTCGGCGTGGAGTCGGACGGTCTGCACGTGCCCGGCCTCGTCGACCGGGCCGGCGGTCCGCGCGACGGGGAGCCCGAGCGCGGTGGCGGCGGCGACCGCGTCGTCCGTGCCGGGTTCGGCGACGAGGGTCATCTCCTCGTGCCCCAGGTCGCGCGCACCCACGACGAAGCGCGGGCGTCCGAGTACGGCGACCGGGTCGACCTCGACGTCGACGAGGTCACGGGCGACCTGCGCGAGGATCCACGGTTGCGCACTGCCGCCCTGGCAGCCGAGGCCGACGACGAGACCGTCGGCCTCGGCGATCACCGGCAGCAGGGTGTGCGGCGGTCGCAGGCCGGGGCCGACGTGCCCCGGGTGGGCGGGGTCGGTGCTGAACGCCGAGCCGCGGTTGTGCAGGACGACGCCCGTGCCCGGGTCGAGGATGCCCGAGCCGAACAGCTGGTAGACGCTCTGGATGAGGGTGACCACGGTGCCGTCGGTGTCCGCCGCGGTGACCGCGACCGTGTCGCCGAGGGCACGCCCGGCCCGGGGCAGCGCACCCGTCCGACCGGTGCCGCGCGGGTCGGTCATCGCGTCGACGTCGATCGGTCCGCCGCGGGGGTCGCCGAGCTCGGCCTGCCGCACGAGGGCCGCGCGGTGCACGGCGTCGACGAGGTCCGCCGTGCGGTCGGTGGCGTCGGCATCGGTCGCGAGCGCCTCCGGCAGGATGCCGAGCAGCACGACTCCCTGGGTGGGCGGTGGCGCGACCCACCACCGGACCCCGGCGACGAGGGCCTGCTCGGGTTCGGCGAGCTCGGCCTCGTGTGCACCGAAGTCCTCCTCGGTGTGCGCGCCGCCGAGTTCCCGCAGTCGGGTCGTGATCGACCGGGCGATCCGGCCGCGGTACATCGCGCCGGGGTCCGCGGCCAGTTCGGCGAGGGTGTCGGCGAGCGCGGGCTGCACGAGGCGGTCTCCGGCGCCGAGCAGCCCGCCGCCCTCGTCCGCGAAGACGGCGGTCATCCCGGCGTCCGCGCGGATCTCGTCCTCGCGGAGCGCGATCGCTCGGGCGAGCCCGGCGGAGACCGGGGCTCCCTCGGCGGCGAGCCGCGCGGCGCGGAGGAGCGGCGGACGGAGTCCGAGGCGCCCGCCGAGTGCGTCGATCGCCCGCCACCCTGCGACGACACCGGGCACCGTGACGGTCTGCGCACCCTGCCGGGGCATGCGTTCCTGCTGCGCGAGCGCCGCGACGTCGATCCCGCTCGGAGCCGCTCCGGCGGAGACGACCGCCGTGACGTCGCGTCCTGGTCGTCGGACCAGGGCGACGAGGTCGCCGCCGATGCTGCACTGGTGCGGGTACACGACGGTCAGCGCGGCGGCGGCGGCCAGCGCGGCGTCGATCGCGTCGCCGCCCGCCCGGACGGCCTCGGCTGCGGCGTCGAGTGCCGCCGGGTGCGGTGCGGCGACGGCGACCCGGCGGGACACGGGGGCGGCGGGTTCGGTCATGCGGTGGTCACCATCCGTGCGGGGCTGAGGAAGTCGAGGTCCGGACGTGCGACCCCCTCGACGAGGTCGGCGACGGCCTCACCGATCGCGGGGCCGAACTTGAAGCCGTGCCCGGAACAGGCGGCTGCGACGACGACCTCGGGCTCGTCCGGCAGCGCACCGACGACGAAGCGCTTGTCGGGTGTCATCGTGTAGAGGCAGGCGACGGCCTCCCCGCCGGTCGTGTCGATCCCCGGGACGAACCGCTCGAACAGCCCGGCCAGGTGGGCGGTCTCTTCGTCGGTCGGTGGCGCGACGGGCACGTCCGGGTCCCAGACCGGACCGGCGTCGATGCCGATCTTGGCACCGGACCCGGCGGCCTCGGGCAGCCCGAAGACGAGCCCCTCGGGCAGGTCCACGGAGAAGCAGCCGAGCGCCGGCGGCTGCGCGAGCGCCTGACCGGTGGGCACGGTGAGCGTGACGATGCGCCAGACCTCGAAGAACGTCGCGGCCCCGGGCACGAGCCGTGACGCCCACGCACCCCCGGCCAGCACGAGCCGGCGTGCGCGGATGCTGCCGCGATCGGTCCGGACGGTGACGACGCCGCCGTCGACCCGCCGGTCGAGCACGGTCTCGCCGAACCGCAGGTCGGCGCCCGCCGCCGCGGCGGCGGACTGCGCGAAGGCGAGCGCGCGTGCCGCCTCGACGACGCCGGCGTCCGGATCGTGGACGGCACCGTACGTCTCGGGGGGACGCAGCGACGGCGCGAGTGTCCGCCACGACGCGCGGCCGGCCGGGAGGCTCGACCCGCCCTGCATCGTCGGCGCACCCCGGTGGGCGTAGAGCCCGCCCGTCGGGTGCAGGAAGGGCGCTCCGGCCGCGGTCCCCCACCGGCCCCAGCCGCGGTACGCGCGGTCGACCAGGTCGTTCCAGACCGCGTTCGGGTAGGCGCGGCGGATCATCCGCGTCGCACCGTGCGACGACCCCCGGGAGTGCCCCGGGGCGAACCGTTCGACGGCGACGACGTCGAGGCCACGGCGGGCGAGCTCGTAGGTCGCCGCGGACCCGTGGATCCCGAGCCCGAGGACGACGACGTCGTGCACGTGGGTCATGCGCGGGCCTCGGCGACGACCTCGGCGACGCCGTCGAGCAGGACCCGGACGTCCTCGTCGTCGTTGTACACGTGCGGTGACACCCGGACGACGCTCGGCAGCCCGCGGGCGCCGAGGTCCCACTGCGCATGGGTCGCGGGCACCGAGATCGAGTCGATGCGGCGCTGTCGGAGACGCGCGGAGACCTCCTTCGACGCGACGCCGTCGACCGTGAAGGTGACGATCGCCGATGGCGAGGCGGGCGGGTCGGCCACGGTCACGCCGTCGAGTCCGTCGAGGGCCGACCGGATGCGGGACCCGAGGCCGACGAGGTGCGTCTCGGTGGCCGCGGGGCCGCGCTCGAGCGCCTCGCGCAGCGCCACCCCGAGGCCGAGCCGCGCGGCGACGGAGCACTCCCAGGTCTCGAGCTGCCGTGCGGTGCCGTCCATCGTCCACTCATCTTCCCCGGTCCAGACCGCTCCGCGGACGTCGGGGGCCCACGCGCCGACGCCCTCGAGCACGCCGCGGCGCAGGTAGGCCAGTCCCGTCCCGCGCGGACCGCGCAGGAACTTCCGGCCGGTCGTGACCAGAGCGTCACAGTCGACGGTCCGGACGTCGACGTCGATCTGGCCGACGGACTGCGTCGCGTCGACGACCGTGAGCGCCCCGTGGCGACGGGCGACGGCGGTGATCTCCGCGACGGGCTCGACGAGCCCGGACGAGGTCGGCACGTGCACGGCGCTCACCACGACCCGGCCGGTGGCCCCGGCGACGGCCCGGTCGAGTGCCTCGAGGTCCATCGCGCCGCTGCCGTCGCTCGGGACGACCAGGAGCCGGACGTCGTCGTGCCGCTGCATGGCGAGCAGTCGGAGCGCCTGGCTCACGTAGCTCGACCGCGGCGCGACGACGGTGTCCCCCGCCCCGAGCCGGAGGGCGTCGAAGACGCCACGCAGACCACTCGTCGCGCTGTCGAACAGGGCGATCTCGTCGGCGTCGGCGCCGAGCAGCGCGGCGGCCGACGCGTACACGTCGGCGATCTCGTCGGCGACCGCGTTGGCCGCTTCGTACCCACCCACCCGCTGTTCCCGACGCAGGTGGGCGACCACGGCCTCCAGGACGCCGTCACTGACCAGGCCGGCTCCGGCCGCGTTGAAGTAGTGGCGTCCCGCGGTGCCGGCGGTGCGCGACCGCTCGGCGGCCACGTCGATCGCCGTCGTTGCCGGGACGGCGAGCGTGCCGTCCTCCAGACCGATCGTCATGTTGCGGGTCCTCCCTCGTGCGCGTCGCCCCCGGACGCTGAATGGATCCCATTATAATCAGGTTGTATCCATTACCGCCACCGCCGGATACTGTGGGGCCATGGAACACTCCGCCGAAGCCCGCGCACTCGAACTCGGACTCGACATCCCGGACTACGCGAACCCGCCGTACGGCGGCCGCTACGGCAGTTCGCTCCGCGCGTTCCACCGCACGGGCGACCTGCTGGAACTGAGCGGCATGACGCCGGAGTCGCGGGACGGCACGATGCTGCACCCCGGCTCGGTCGGGGTCGACATCACCCTCGAGCAGGCGCAGGAAGCCGCCCGCTACACGGCGGTCAACGCCCTCGGCATGATCCGGTACGCCCTCGGCTCGCTCGACGAGGTCGCCGCACTGTCCCGTGGGCTCTGCTTCGTCCTCTGCCCACCCGGGTTCGAGCAGCTCAACCAGGTGTCGAACGCGGCCAGCGACCTGCTGTTCGACGTCTTCGGCCCCGACGTCGGCCGGATGGGCCGCGCGTCGATCGGCGCGACCGCACTGTCACGGAGCGCCTGCTTCGAACTCTGGCTCAGCGTGGAGTGCCGGCCGGTGCTCAGAGCGCGATGACGACGCTCTTCGGTTCGCAGAAGGCGCGCAGGGCCTCCTCGCCGAGATCGCGCCCCAGGCCGGACTCACCGACCCCTCCGAACGACAGCGCCGGGTCGAAGAGGTTGTAGGTGTTCACCCAGACCGTGCCGGCGTGCAACCGCTGCCCCATCCGGTGCGCACGGGCGAGGTCGCGCGTCCAGACGCCGGCCGCGAGCCCGTAGGTCTGGTCGTTGGCGATCGCGACGGCTTCGTCCTCGTCGTCGAAGGGGATCACGCCGACGACCGGACCGAAGATCTCCTCGCGCGCGATGGTCATGGTGTTCGAGACGCCCGTGAAGAGGGTCGGCTCGACGTAGTAGCCGGGACGGTCGGGCACGCCGCCGCCGACCGCGACCGTGGCACCCTCGGCCTTGCCCTGCTCGATGTACCCGAGGACCTGCTGCCGCTGCTCCTCGGACACCAGCGGCCCGACGGTGATCCCGCCGTCGAGGCCGTCACCGACCGGGACCGTGCGGACGGCCGTGACGAGCCGGTCGGTGACGTCGTCGAGGACCGATCGCTGGACCAGGAGCCGACTGCCCGCGGTGCACATCTGGCCGGAGTGACCGAACGACGCCCGCATCGCGGTGACCACGACGGCGTCGAGGTCGGCGTCCGCGAAGACGATGTTCGGGCTCTTGCCACCGAGCTCGAGCGTGAGGCGCTTGAAGTCCGCGCTCGCGGCGGTCATCACCTTGCGGCCGACCTCGGTGCTGCCGGTGAAGGAGACCTTGTCGACGCCGGGGTGCGCCGTGAGCGCAGCGCCCACCCGGCCGTCACCGGTGAGCACGTTGACGACGCCGGCGGGGACCCCTGCCTCCTCGCAGATCGCCGCCACGCGGAGCATCGTCAGCGGGGTCTGCTCCGCGGGCTTCACCACGACCGTGCACCCGGCGGCGAGCGCCGGCGCGAGCTTGAAGGCCCCGGTCATGATCGGGAAGTTCCAGGGCAGGATGAGCGCCGCGACCCCGACCGGCTCGAGGGTGGTGTAGACGTGGTGCTGGCCGCCGTCGACGGGGACGACCGTGCCGGTCAGGCGCGACGGGGCGCCCGCGTAGTAGCGGAAGACGCGTGCGGAGGTCGCGGTGTCGGCGCGGGACCGTTCGATCGGCTTGCCGTTGTCGCGGGTCTCGAGCACCGCGAGCTCCTCGAGTCGCTCCTCGATCAGGTCGGCGACGCGGTGCAGGACCCGGCTGCGGTCGTGCGGATTCATCCCGCTCCACCGGCGGTCCTCGTGGGCTCGTCGAGCCGCGGCCACGGCGGCGTCGATCTCGACCGGCCCGGCCTGCGGGACCCGGGTCAGCAGCTCCTCGGTGGCGGGGTCGAGGACGTCGAGCACCTCGGCACCGGTCGGCGCGGTCCAGGTGCCGTCGACGAGGAACGGCTCGAGCGGGGCGAGGGGGACGAGCGTGTCTCTCATGGCGGGTCCTTCGGGTGGGGGGGTCAGGGGCGGTCGAGGAGCCGTGCGGGTTCCTCGACCGTGATGCGGGTGAGCACGTCGTCGGGGACGCCGAGCAGACGGAGCCCGGGGACGACCCGGGCGTTCAGGTGGTCGAGACCGTGGCCGCCGAACCGGCGGAGCTGCCCCTTCGTCCAGGTGGCGTGCCCGAAGACCCAGCGGGTGTCGGGCGCCGATTCCCGGAGCGCCAGGAACGCGTCGACGCGCTGCGGGTCACTCGCGTTGCGAATCCGTCCGACGTGCGATCCCTCGTTCCCGAAGCACAGCTCGAGGACCGCTCCGGCCTGCCCGAGGTCGCGCAGGTAGGGCAGGTCGAGGAACTCGTCGACCGTCGAGAAGACGACCCGGCTCGGGTCCACGCCCTCGGCGACGACGTGCGCGAGCACCTCGAGGCCGTTCCGGGCGTCGGCGGCGAGCCGGACGACGACGGCGGCGCCGGTGGACGCGGCAGCCCGGGCGGCCGCCGCGAGGCTCCGACGCTCCTCGACGCCCTCGGCAGTGCCGAAGGCCGCGGTGGTGCCCATCAGGCCGAGGATGCCCGCGCGGTACCCGGTCCCGGGGACCGCGTCGGAGAGCGCGCGCTCGAAGAGCCGCTGGCGAGCGTCGGTGTCGAGTTCGAGGTACCAGTCCGGCAGCAGACGCGGCAGGTAGGCCCCGTACCCCGCGACGATGCCGACGCCGCTCGCCCGTGCGAGGTCGGGGAGCCGGGCGTGGTCGGGTCCGAACCCGAGCGAGCTGAGGTCGACGGCCAGGGCGAGGCCGGTGTCGGCGGCGGTCCGCAGCTCGTCGGCGAGCAGGTCGACGTCGTCGAGCCGCAGGTTGTCGGCGAGTGCGAGCTGGCTCCACCGCAGCGCCGCGGCGAGGTCGGCCGTGACGGCCAGCGTCGGTTCGAGCTGCTCGACACCGGGCCGCTGCAGGGCACTCGCATCGGTGAGCAGGTGCTCGTGCATCGACACCGGGCCGACCCCGGACGACACCACCGGGCCGAGGACGGTCTGGATCACGAGGTGCCTTTCACCGGGGCGGACTTGACGGATCCAATCTACATCGGTTTGGATCCCTCTTGTCCACGGGTGTCGTCGACCGCACCTGCCGACCCCGAACGTTTACACGCGGGCGCCTTCCGACACGTGCCCGAAACAGACGGGCAACGACGACGACACAGCCCCGCACGACACTGGTCGCACTACCTGTCACCCGACAGGTACTCCGCGAAAGGTCTGCAGCCATGCGCTCTCCCGAAGCACCGCTCCACGCACCCCGCGCCACGTCCAGCGTCGATGCCCAGGGCCTCGCCCGGCTCGGCTACGAGCAGGAACTCCACCGCGGGGTCGGCTCGTTCTCGTCCTTCGCCGCCGGGTTCTCCTTCGTCTCCATCCTCACCACGGTCTTCCAGCTCTTTGGGCTCGGGTTCGGACTCGGGGGCGCGGCGTTCTTCTGGGCGTGGCCGCTGGTCTTCGGCGGCCAGCTGCTCGTGGCGCTGAACTTCGCCCAGCTCGCCGCACGCTGGCCGATCTCCGGGGCGATCTTCCAGTGGTCGAGCCGGCTCGCCGGGCCGCGGTTCGGCTGGTTCACCGGCTGGACGATGATCATCGGGCAGGTCCTCACCGTCGCGGTGGCGGCCATCGCGGTGCAGGCCGTGCTCCCGGCGATCTGGAGCGGTTTCCAGATCGTGGGCGGTGCCGGTGCCGACCCGTCGCTGGCGTCCCCGACGGGTGCCGCCAACGCGGTCGTGCTCGGACTGGTCATGCTCGCCGTGACGACGATCGTCAACATCCTCAGCGTGCGGCTGATGGCCCGGGTGACGAGCTTCGGCGTGCTCGTCGAGATCGTCGGCGTCGTCGTGCTCATCGTCGCGCTGTTCCTGCTGCCGCACCGCTCCCCGACCGTGGTGTTCACGACCGAGGGGTACGCCGGCCCGACGAACGAGCCGTACGTCTGGGCCTTCCTGGCGTCGTCGCTCATGGCCGCGTACGTCATGGTCGGCTTCGACTCGGCGGGCGAGCTCGCCGAGGAGACGCACAACCCCCGGCGCACCACCCCGAAGACGATCATCCGCGCCCTGACCGTGTCGGGTCTCGGCGGCGGCCTGCTCATCATCGGTGCGCTCATCGCGGCGCCGAGCCTGACCGACGGCAAGCTGGCCACGCAGGGGCCTCGCCTGGGTGATCACCTCGGCGCTCGGCGACGTGTTCGGCCGGCTGCTCCTCTGCACCGTGGCGGTCGCCGTGTTCGCGTGCACCCTGGCGGTGCAGACCGCCGGTGCCCGCATGGTCTTCTCGATGGCGCGTGAGCAGGCGCTGCCCTTCCACCGCACGCTCGCCCGCGTCTCGCCCCGCACGGGCACCCCGATCGCGGCATCGATCGTCGTCGGGGTCGGCGCCGGGCTCGCCCTCGCGGTGAACATCGGGCAGTCCGCGATCTTCACCGCCCTCTCCAGCCTCTGCATCGCGATGCTCTACCTGGCGTACCTCGGCGTGACGGGCCCGCTGCTCGTCCAGCGCATCCGACTCCGTCGCACCGGGCTGCCGACCGGGGTGGACGAGGACGGCCGGCCGCTCTTCACGCTCGGCCGGTGGGGCATCCCGCTGAACGCCCTCGCCGTCGCGTTCCAGATCGGCATGGCGGTCAACCTGATCTGGCCCCGCCCGGAGATCTACGACCTCACCGGACACTCCTGGTGGCTGCAGTACAGCGCGCTGCTGTTCATCGGCGGCGTCCTCGTCGTCGGGTGGGCGTGGTCGTCGTGGCGGCACCGCGCACACGGGCCGATCACCCTCGCCGAGGTGCCGCACACCGCGCCGACCCCCGTCGAGGCCTGACCCCGGCGCCACCGGCGACCCCGCACCGCCAGCACCGCCAGCTCCACCCGCTCCACCCGCTCCACCCGCTCCACCGGAAGGAACCACCGTGCGTGACCTGCACCAGACCGACAGCGTGATCGCCTCGCGATCGGACGCCCGCGCCCAGGGCGGTGCGACCTCCGACTGGATGCCGTACCTGCCCGCGTCGTCGTCGCCGTTCGCCCCAGCGGGCGTCGACCCGGCCGGTCTGGTGTGGGCCGAGACCGTGGCACCGGGCGGGTACACGCACAAGGTGCTCGCGCGCGGGACGCGGATCCGCTTCGACGACCCGACGGGTGACGCGTGCGCGAACGTGCTCGTGTACAACGCGCTCGAACCGTGGGAGCGCCTCAACGTCGCGGACACGCAGAAGATCCCGTGGCAGGCGTACCTCGGCCAGGGCTCCCCGCTCCTCAGCGGCGACGGGCGGGTCCTGGCGAGCATCGTCGAGGACACCTCCGGCCACCACGACGCGTTCTGCGGCACGAGCACCGACGCCGGGAACGAGCGGAAGTACGGCGACGCAGCACCGGAGGGCCCGAGCCCGAGCGGCCGGTCGCTCCTCGCGAAGGCGGCGGCGAAGCACGGCCTGTCGAAGCGGGACCTCCCGCCGAGCGTCTCGTTCTTCCGGGGTGTCCGCGTCGAGGCGGACGGCACGCTGACGCCCACGGGGAGCGCCGGACCGGACCGACACGTCACCCTCGTCGCCGAACTGCCGCTCCTCGTCCTCGTCGCGAACGTCGCCCACCCGATCGACCCCCGGCCCGGCTACACGGTCGGTCCCCTGCGCGTGCACGCCTGGCGCGGCGCCCCGACGACCGCTGCCGACGAGCGCTTCACCGCGACGCCGGAGCTGCACCGCGCCTACCTGAACTCCATCGACTACGCGGAAGCACGAGGCTGCTGATGACCATCGCCACCACGACCTCCACCGTCCCGGTCGGCGCGGTCCACGCGCCGGACGTCCCCCTCGACCGGAGCGGCTCCCTCGTCGCCGGCACCGTCGTCCGCGACGACGACGTGGCCCCGCTCGCACCGTGGTCCGCCGTGGTCCGCGCGGGCGAGGTGCTCACGATCGTCGACGTCGGCGGCAACCAGAGCGCCGACTGCCTGGTCTACAACGCGCACGACCCCGACGAGCGCTACAGCGTTCCGGACACCCTCGCGGCGCAGGGCAACGCCTACGTCCGGACCGGCACCGTCCTCATGTCGAACGAGGGCCGCCCGCTGATGACCGTCGTCGGCAACGAGATCGACCGGCAGGACACCATCGGCGGCGCGTGCTCGAAGGAGTCGAACACGCTCCGCTACGGCCACCACACGCAGTTCCAGCACGGCTGCCGCGAGAACTTCCTCGCCGAGGCCGGACGGCACGGCCTCGGCGCCCGGGACATCGTGTCGAACCTCAACTGGTTCATGAACGTCCCGGTCGAGGCCGACGGGGCGCTCGGCATCGTCGACGGCATGAGTGCCCCCGGCAAGCGCGTCGCCGTCCGTGCCGAGCGGGACGTCCTGGTGATCGTCTCGAACTGCCCGCAGATGAACAACCCGTGCAACGGCTTCTCCTGCACCCCGCTGCGCATGATCGTGGTCCAGCCGTGACCGCCGCGCCCGACCCCACCGGGACCGACACCGTGACTCCCCCGCTCTCCACCGACACCGTCCTCGTCGCCAACCGCGGCGAGATCGCCCGCCGCGTGATCCGCTCCGCCAAGGCGCTCGGCATGCGTACCGTGGCCGTCTACTCGGACGCCGACCGCGCCGCCCCGCACGTCCGCGAGGCCGACGTCGCCGTCCGGCTCGGCCCGGCCCCGGCGCGCGAGTCGTACCTGCGGATCGACGCCGTCGTCCAGGCCGCGATCGACACCGGCGCGGGACTCGTGCACCCGGGCTACGGCTTCCTGTCCGAGAACACCGAGTTCGCCGCGGCGTGCGAGGCCGCCGGCATCCGCTTCGTCGGCCCGACCGCCGAGCAGATCGTCCGGTTCGGCGCGAAGCACACCGCCCGTGAGCTCGCCGCGGCCGCCGGCGTCCCGATGCTCGCCGGCACCGGGCTGCTGGACAGCGTCGAGGACGCCGTCCAGCAGGCGGAGCGCATCGGCCTGCCGGTCATGCTCAAGGCCACCGGTGGCGGCGGCGGGATCGGCATGCAGGCATGCGCGACGCTCGACGAGGTCCGCGAGGCGTACGCGAGCGTCGAGCGCACCGCGTCGGCCGCCTTCGGCTCGGCCGGGATCTTCCTCGAACGGCTCGTCCGGCCGGCCCGCCACGTCGAGGTCCAGCTCTTCGGCGACGGCGAGGGCCGCGTCGCCGTGATCGGCGACCGCGACTGCTCGCTCCAGCGCCGCAACCAGAAGGTCATCGAGGAGGCCCCGGCCCCGGCGCTCCCCCGCCGGGTCCGGGAGGAACTGCACGCGTCCGCCCGTCGGCTCGCCGAGAGCGTCGGGTACCGCAGCGCGGGGACGGTCGAGTTCGTCTACGACCCGGTCCGCGAGGAGGCGTCCTTCCTCGAGGTGAACACGCGGCTGCAGGTCGAGCACCCGGTGACCGAGGAGGTCTTCGGCGTCGACCTCGTCGAGCTCATGCTGCGCCTGGCCCGGGACGGGGCGGCCGGCATCGACGACGACGTCTTCGACCGCGCGTGGACCCCGACCGGGTTCGCCGTCGAGGCCCGCGTCTACGCCGAGGACCCGGCGAAGGGGTCCCTGCCCTCGAGCGGCCTCGTGACGCAGGCGGTGTTCCCCGAGCGTGACGGCGTCCGCGTCGAC
>NZ_BACZ01000543.1 GCF_000333375.1 Curtobacterium sp. B18 | reverse complement strand
CGCGACGGCCCTCGGCGAAGGCCGCGTGCGCCGCACCGCGGGTGTACGCCTCGACCGCCTCGAGCACCGAGATCGCCTGGCGTGGGCCGAGCGGCTCGTCGATGCCACGCATCCGGCGGGCGGCGGCCACGGGGACCACCTCGCGCGGATCGAACGGGAAGTACGGCGCGTCCGAGCCCATCGCGACGACGGCCCCGGCGTCCAGCCAGGTGCGCACCGGGTTCACCTCGTCCACGCGGTCCCCCAGGCGTCGGCGCAGGCCCGCCGCGTTCTTCCAGGCGATCGACGGTTGCAACGACGCGACCACACCGAGACGTGCCGCGCGGGCAGCGCTCGCCGCGCTCGGTTCGAGGTAGGCGTGGATGAGCTGACACCCGAGGGGCGCCACGGACCGACCGGTCTCGCGTTCGGCGGCCTCGAGCCCGTCGAGCACCTCGGCGACCGCCCGGCTGCCGACCGCGTGCACGCCGAGTCCCCACCCGGCTCCGACGCAGGCGGTCGCGAGCCGGGCGAAGTCGTCGGCCGAGATGCGCTGCACCCCGTGGTCGTCGCCGACCCACGGGCGGTCGAGCAGCGCCTCGCCCTTCATGCCCTCGCCGTCGTAGTAGACCTTGATCGGCCCGAGGCGGAGCAGGTCGTCGCCGTCGCCGGTCGCCCCGCCGATCGACCGGAGGACGGCGAGTGCCGCGTCGACGTCGGGGACGGCGGGCGTGCCGAGTTCCGGGTACGGCATCGCCACGACACGCATGGTCAGCAGCCCGAGTCGGTGCGCCTCGCGGTACCCGGCGAGCTCCGGCACCGTCACCGCTGGGTCGACGACGCCGGTGAACCCCATGGCGTGCAGGAGCGGCTGCACACGCCGGATCGCGTCGAGTCGGTCCGCGATCGTCGGCGGGGTGTCACCGAGCCAGTCGGGAGCATCCGGATCGGCATCGCCGTCGGCGAGCATCGCGGCCGAGAAGGCATCGGCGTCCGCGCCCGCGTCGAGCAGCTGCAGCGCCTTGAGGCCGGCGCGCTGGGCGTGGGCGTGCGCATCGGTGAAGCCCGGCAGGACCGTCCCGACGACGTGCTCCTCGTCGACGTCCACACCGGAGTCGTGGGCTGCGGCACGCACCTCGTCCACGGTCCCGACCATGCGCACCCGGTCGCCCACGACGAGCATCGCGTCGACCGTCGGGACGAGGGGGTCCATGGTGCGGATGTGCCCGACGACGATGCGACCCGACGGTCCGCCGACCGACGACCGCACCGGCTCAGGCACGCGCCGGCTCCCGCTCGTCGAGCCAGGACCGCACCTCGGCCGCGGTGACGAGCGCATCGCGCTGCAGGTAGGCGATCGCCTCGAGGGCCGCGTCGTGCGCACGCTCGCTGGAGCCGGCGACGCAGTCGGTGAGCACCCGCACCGCGTAGTCGTGCTGGTGCGCGTCGGCCGCGGTGTAGTGGATGCACACGTCCGTCAGGCCACCGACGAGCAGCACCGTGCCGGCACGGTAGGCCTTGAGCACGATCTCGAGCTCCGTCCCGAAGAACGCCGAGTACCGACGCTTGCGGATCACGAACTCCTCCGGTCGGGGGTCGATCCACGAGGCGAGTTCGGTCTGCTCGTCGCCCTCGATGCAGTGCGGCCCTTCGGCACCGTCGAGCTCGCGGCCGATGTCGACGAGGTCCGGCTTGTGGACCTCCTGGATGAACACGACCGGCACACCCGCTGCCCGACAGTGCTCGATGAGGTCGCGGACGCGGGGCGCGCGTTCCGCGCGACCGTTCATGACGGGGATGCCCGGTGTGGGCATCGTCGAGGCGGCGCCGCCCTGGACGTCGACGACGATCAGGACGGGGTTGCCGGGGACGGCGAGCATGCGGTGGTTCCTTCCACGACGGATCGTGCACTCGGGTGGGGACCGGTGCGCGCCGTCGCCGCCAGTCTCCGACGGCTTCCGACACGGCACGGGTCGGGGGTGTTTCAGCGGCGTTAAACCTCAGGTGTCGTGGAGTCGACGCCGCTCGTGGGGTCCGACACGCTCCGCGCCGCTCGGCGCCGTCGGAACGGCAGCAGCTCCGCGACGCCGACCGGGGCGAACCCGTCGCCGACCGCGACCCACACGTCCGCTCGGTGCCGGCAAGACCACCATGACCCGGGGGCTCGGCGCGGCGCTCGGCGCCCGCGGGCAGGTGTCGAGCCCGACGTTCGTCCTCGCCCGGACCCACCCGACCACCGCCGGCCCGGACCTGGTGCACGTCGACGCGTACCGGCTGTCCGACCCGGTCGAGCTCGACGACCTCGACCTCGACTGGGACGCCTCGATCGTGGTCGTGGAGTGGGGCCGCGGGTCGTCGACGGCA
>NZ_BACZ01000544.1 GCF_000333375.1 Curtobacterium sp. B18 | reverse complement strand
GGACGGCGGTGATGGTGTCAGCCACGCTTCTCCCCGAGGGTGCGCGGGTCGATGAGACCCAGGATGATGTCGATGACGAGGGTGATCACCAGGGAGATCAGCCCGATCACGAAGACCGCGGCGCGGATCACCGGGTAGTCCTTGTCGACCGCGATCGCCTGCACGATCACTCCGCCGAGACCGGGCCAGGCGAACACCGCCTCGGTGATGAGCGCGGAGCCGAGCAGGGCGGTCAGGATGATGCCGGAGAGGGTCAGCGCCGTCGTGAGCAGGTTCGGCAGCATGTGCTTCGCGTAGATCGAGAGCGCCGGCAGCCGCCAGCCGCGCGCCGTCCGCATGTAGTCCTGCTCGAGGATGACCGCGGTCTCCCGGCGGACGATCCGGGCGACGGAGCAGGTGCCGCCGACCGTGAGCGAGGCGATGGGCAGGACAGCCGCGGCCCCGAAGTCGTAGGCGGGCGAGTACGCCGGCGGCAGGACGTGCAGCAGGACCGCGAAGACGACCACGAACCCGGTGGCGAGGACGTAGGTCGGGATCGACGAGATGAGACCGGTGACGGCGGTGAACGTCACGTCGAGCCAACGGTGACGGTCGCCCCGGGTCAGGACGCCGACCGTCATGCCGAGCGCGAGCCCGAGGACCAGCAGGAGCAGGACGGCGACGATCGTGATGGTGAGCGTGTACGGCACGGCGGTCATCACGATGTCCATGGCCGGCGCGCGGTACTTGTACGAGTCGCCGAAGTCCCCCTGCACCACGCCCGCGACGTAGTGCCAGAGCTGGACCGGGACCGGCTGGTCGAGGCCGAGCTGGTGCCGGACGAGCTCGACCTGCGCGAGCGACGCGGTGGGTCCGGCGATGGCCGTCGCCGGGTCACCGGGGATGAGCTGCACGATCAGGAAGGTCACGAGGACGAGCAGGGCGAGGTTGACGACGAGGCCGACGGCGCGGCGGAGCAGGAACCGGCGCCAGGCGCTCCCGAGGCCGGCTGCTCGCGGAGCCGTGGCGGCGGGGACACCCGGGGTGCCCGGGGTGCCCGGGTTGCCCGGACCGGGCACGGGGGGATGGTCGACGGTGGTGGTGCTCATCGCGGGTCCTCCAGGTGCTCCGGTCCGGGCGGTGGTGGGGTGGTGCTGGGTGGTGCGCGTCAGTCGGTCACGAGACGATCCGCATGGCGGACGGGTCCCAGTAGCCGGAGAAGACGTGCGTCTCGAAGCCCTTGCGGGCGACGTAGCGGTGCGTGTCCGTGATGAGCGGGGTCATGTCGACCCGCTCGAGGATCGACTTCTGCGCCGTGGCGAAGTCGGCGCACTGCTGGTCCTCGTCGGTCGTCGCCATCGCGGCCTGGTAGGCCTTGAGTCCCTCGGGGTTGTCGCTCGAGGACACGTTGGTGCCGCCCTCGGGGTACGTCGGGCCGAGGTAGCGGGCGATCGACAGGTTGATCAGGCCGACCTGGGCGTCCTCGGCCGCGACCGCGACGTCCCAGGTGTCCGGCTTCGTGCGCATCTGGGTCGTCCAGTCGGCGGGGTCCGGGGCGGAGACCTTCACGGTCGCGCCGGCGTTCCGCAGCGACTCCGCGAGGAAGTCGGCCGCGGGGTCCCAGTTCGACATGATGAGCAGGCGGATGGTCGTGCCCTTGAGCTCCTTCGCCGCCGCCTTGGCGTCGTACGACTGCACGAGTGACGAACCGTCCACGGCGCAGCGGTAGCTCGCGGCGTTCACCGTGGTCTGCGTGACCCCGAGCCCGTCGAGCCCGGCGTTGTTGAACCCCTTGGTGTCGATCGCCTGCGCGACCGCCGCACGGAGCGCCTGGTTGCCGGCGAAGACCGACCCGGAGCCCTCGGCCTCGTTGAACACGAGGTTGTACGCCGAGCTGGCGAACTTGACGGTGGAGTAGTCGCCGCCGGTGAACCGCTCGGCGTTCGAGTCGTAGAAGCGCGCGACGTCGACGCCACCGGACTGCAGCAGGTTCGCGCTCGTGTTCGAGTCACCCTGCACGGTCATGTTGATCGTCTTGGCGGGCTTGCCGGTGACGGTCTTCCAGTCCGGCCAGGCGTCGTAGTCCGATCGCAGCGAGTACTGCACGCTCTTGCCCGCGGACGACTTCGTCAGGGTGTACGGCCCCGACCACGCACCCTTCACGGTGCCCGCCGCGAGGCCCTTCGGGTCGGCGATGCCGGCCGGGCAGATGATGCCGGTGCCGGGACGGGTGAGACCGCCGAGCAGCTGCGAGTAGGGGGAGCTCAACGAGATCGTCAGGGTGCCCGCGGAGTCGTCCGGCGTGAAGGTCGGCTCACCGGAGCCGAACGCCTGGTTCTTCCACGTCTGGGCGCCGGAGTCGTCGAGGCCGACGAGGTACTCGAAGGACTTCGCCACGACGCTCGGGGTGATCTCCGTGCCGTCGGAGCAGGTCGCCCCGTCGCGGATGGTGAACTCGTACTTCGAGGCCGACTCGGCGTCCCACTTGGTCGCGAGGCCACCGATGTACCCGCCGTCGTCGCCCTCGCCCTGCCGGAGCAGGGTGTCGAAGCCGAGACGAGCGACCTCGACGTCCGAGCTCGCCGACGCCTTCGCCGGGTCGAAGGTCGCCGGCGCGTACCAGAGCTCGGCGTTGATCGTGCTGGTCGTCGAACCGCTGCTGCCGCCGTCGGCGGAGCCGGCCGTGCTGCACGCGCTCAGGGAGAGGCCGACGGCGCTCGCGATCGCGACGCCGACGAGGATGCGCTTCCTCACCATGGTGCTGTCCTCCAATGGGATTCGGGGTGATGCCAGGGGGTCAGTCCCAGGGGCGGGTCCAACTTGGATCCAATCTAGGACAATCCGCATCCAACTGTGTTTCGTGTGGATTACATCTGCGCCGCGTCGTGGACCGTGTGGCCACCGACGACCGTCCGTCGAACCCGCATCGCGG
>NZ_BACZ01000545.1 GCF_000333375.1 Curtobacterium sp. B18 | reverse complement strand
CTCGTCACCCGTGCTTCCGGGACGAGGGCCACGCGGTGTCCGGCGAGGCGCACCCGCACGCAGAAGTCGAGCGCGGCGTCGACGTTCGGCAGGGCCGGGTCGAACCCGCCGAGCTCGTTCCAGACGGAGCGACGGACGAGCATGCCGCCGGCGGCGACCGCCATGACGTCGGTGTGCCGGTCGTGCTGCCCCTGGTCGAGCTCGTCCTGCACGAGGCCGAGCGACCGACCGAACCGGGTCATGCTCTCGCCGAACGCGCGGATCCGGGAGGGGTCGTCGACGTCGATGAGCTTCGGACCGGCGACGACGACGCTGGGGGCGATCTCGACGGCGGAGAGGAGGTCGGCGAGCGCGGTCGGAGCCGGAGCGTTGTCGTGGCCGAGCAGCCAGAGCCACTCGTCGACGGGTTCGTCGGCGACCGCGGGCGGCGCCTCGCGCTCCCCGCGTGCGACGGCCTCGCCGAAGGGGCGTCCGGCGGGCAGGCGCAGGAGTTCCGCGGACCCGCCGAACGCGAGGTCGGCGGTCGAACCGTCGGTGGACCCGAGGTCGACGACGACGAGGTTCTCGGGGTGCCGGGTCTGGGCCGCGAGCGCGTCCAGGGTCCGGTCGAGGTGGTCCGCTCCGTTGGCGGCGACGAGGATCGCGGTGACTCTGGGCTGCATGACGGGCGTCACTCTACGGGCCAGGAGGCGCGGCTCGGCCCCGCGGGGCGGCGCGCCGTGAACCTGTGGAGGCCATCAACGTGCGGTCAGAGAGTCGTGACGTGGCTGGCCCCCGGCGCCTTCGTCGCAGGCTCCTCAGGGGCGTAACCGCACGGCGCTGGCGCGCCGTGGGCGCGGTTACGCCCGTTTGCGCAGCTTGCGGCGCTCGCGCTCGGAGAGGCCGCCCCAGATGCCGAACCGCTCGTCGTTCTCGAGCGCGTACTCGAGGCACTGCGAGCGGACCTCGCACGAGGTGCAGATCTTCTTGGCCTCACGCGTCGAGCCGCCCTTCTCCGGGAAGAACGCCTCGGGGTCGGTCTGCGCGCAGAGCGAGTCGACCTGCCAGGCGAGCGGGTTCTCCTCGTCGTCGGACTCCGGACGGCGCACACCCGGGACGCCGAGCGACACAGGGTCGACGTGCCAGTCCTCCGGTACTCCGGCGTGGAAGTCGGAACCGTTCACCCTGATCACCCCTGACGTCTCGATAACGGGACCACAACGATCGCTGTCGTTGCCTGTAATTACAGCGGTGTCATTCGCCAGAGTCAAGTCGCGGATCATAGAAGGCACTGACCGTTCCGGCGTGTCATGTCCCCCGTACGGGCGTGTCGCGGCCGGTCTGTCGGGGTTTCGGGGGACAAACGCCGTGCCCGTCAGCCGGCCGCGATCCGCGGTCAGCCGATGCGGCGCCGGGCCTCCCACGCGCTGGTGACCATCTGGTCGAGGGTGTGGCGCATCGCCCAGTCGAGGTCACGCGCTGCAGCTTCGCCGGTCGCGACGATCCGGGCGGGGTCACCGGCGCGTCGCGGGGCGATCTCCGGCTCGAACGCGATGCCCGTGCCCTTCGCCATGGCGTCCATGATCTGCCGGACGCTCACACCGTCGCCGCTGCCGAGGTTGTAGGCGCGCTCGAGGGTCTCGCCCGCCTCGAGCTTCTGCGCGGCGACCGCGTGCGAGTGCGCGAGGTCGGCGACGTGGATGTAGTCCCGCACGCAGGTGCCGTCGGGCGTCGCGTAGTCGTCGCCGTTGATCCGCGGGGTGCGGCCGGCGAGCAGGGCGTCGAAGACGAGCGGGAAGAGGTTGTGCGGGCTCGCGTCGTACAGGTCCGGCTCCCCCGACCCGACGACGTTGAAGTAGCGGAGCGACGTGGTGGTGAAGCCGGCGGCGACCTCCATGTCGCGCAGGAGCCACTCTCCGATGAGCTTGGACTCGCCGTAGGGCGACTCCGGCGCCTTCGGGGTGTCCTCGACCACGGTGTCGACGTCCGGGGTGCCGTAGACGGCGGCGCTCGACGAGAACACCGCCTTCGTGACACCGCTCTCCGCCATGGCCCGCAGCAGGGTCGCCATGCCGGTCACGTTCTGCTCGTAGGTGTGCAGCGGCCGCTCGACCGACACCCCCGCGTACTTGAAGCCAGCGACGTGCACGACGCCGGTGACGACGTGCTCCTCGAGCGTCCGGGCGACCAGGTCGCCGTCGAGGATCGTGCCCTCGACGAACGGGACGTCCTCGGGCACGAAGGCCCGGAACCCGCTCGAGAGGTCGTCGAACGCGACGGTGTCGATGCCCGCCGCACGCAGTGCTCGGACGACGTGGGACCCGATGTACCCGGCGCCGCCGGTGACCAGCCAACTCATGCTGGCCACGCTAGCGGAACCGGCGTGGCGTCAGTCCGCCACGCCCTGCGGCTTCACGCACCCGTGGCGATGAAGACCGTGGACGCCAGACCGTTCCCGCCGTCGGCCTCGACCGTGACGTCGCCCTCGTCGGGGGTGATGTAGCAGGACTCCCCCTGCCGCAGCAGCGTGGCCGACCGCGCACCGACGAGCGTGACGGCACCGGCCGTGCAGATCGCGATCGAGGGGCCGTGCAGCGGGGCGACACCGCCGGTGGACAGTCCGACCGGACGTCCGTCGCCGGAGACGCGGAGCAGGGCGAACCCGACGCCGTCCGGTGCGAAGCGCTCGACGCCGCCGTCGACCCGCTCGGGCGCGAGGAGCGGTGCCGGGTACGCCGTGAAGTCGAGGACCCGGAGCAGCTCCGGGACGTCGACGTGCTTCGGCGTGAGTCCACCGCGCAGGACGTTGTCGGACGGGGCCATCAGCTCGATGCCGAGGCCGTCGAGGTACGCGTGGATGTTCCCGGCCGGCAGGTACATGGCCTCGCCGGCGGCGAGCGTGACGCGGTGCATGAGCAGCGAGACCACGATGCCGGGGTCACCGGGGTAGCTCGACGCGAGGTCGCTGGCCGTCCGGGTGTTCGGCGTGTGGGCGTCGTCGGCGAGCGCGGTGGCGAGGTCGCTCACGGCCTGCACGACGGCGGCGGCCGACGAGTCCGCCGTCTCGAGCCACCGGACCGTGTCCTCGAGCCCGTGCTGCAGGTGCACCGTCAGGGGGCCGAGGCGTCCGGAGCCGGCGTCCAGCGCCTCGACGTCGGCGAGGGTCTCGGTCACGGGGCGGAACCCGCTCAGCGCCTCGAACCGCTCGCTGAGCGCCACGACGAGCTCGGGCTTCGGGAACGGGTCCTTGTAGTTGCGCGCCGGGTCGTCGATCGGGACACCGGCGGCCTCCTCGCGCTCGTAGCCCTCGCGAGCCTGCTCCGGCGTCGGGTGCGCCTGCAGCGAGAGCGGCGCGGCGGCCGCGAGGACCTTGAGCAGGAAGGGCAGGCCGGTGCGGTCCGGACCGAGGGCGTCCTGCGGCTCCGCGGCGATCCAGTCGAGGACGGTGTCGGCGCCGCCGACCATCGCCGGGTTCACGACGACGCTCGGGCTGCCGGGGTGGGCGCCGAGCCAGAGTTCGGCCTGGGGGGCGCCGGTGACCGTCCGGCCGAGGAGCTCGGGGATGGCCGTGACGGATCCCCACGCGTAGTCGCGGGGCGTGTTCGTGATGCCGAGGAACATGCGCACGAGCCTATCGGCGGTCGACGTGCGCTCCCCGGGTACCCTGGCGTCGTGACGAACACCTGGCCGTTGGCGCGCGGTTCCGTGCCCGAACGCGAGGCGTTCGCATTCGGCGCGACGATCCTGTTCGTGCTCTTCGCCGGCGACGCCGTGCCGAACACCCTCACCTGGGTCGGCGCCGGTCTGCTCTGGGCGGCCGCGGCGGTCTGGGCCACGACGATCATCGTGCGGGCCCGTCCACCGATCACGCGCACGCCCCGTGCGCTCTGGTTCTTCCTCGCCTGGTGCCTCGTGTCCGTCGCGTGGTCGCACTGGCGCTTCGCCACGATCTCGAGCCTCGCGGTGCAGGTGATCTGTGCCGGTGCCGCGTTCGCGATCGCCTCCACCCTGACCTGGCGCCGGATCACCGACGCCCTCAGCCTGGCGCTCCGCTGGGTGCTGATGGGCTCGCTCCTCTTCGAGGCCTTCGTGGCCGTCGTCCTCCGGCACCCCATCGCCCCGGTGTGGACCGACTACGGCGACCGGAAGATCCCGGACGCGTTCTACTTCTCGCGCGCCGAGCTCTTCACCGGCGGGCGCATCCAGGGCCTGCCCGGCAACGCGAACCTGCTGGCGATGGTCGCGCTCCTCGCCGTCATCGCGGTCGCCGTGCAGTACGCCGAGGGTCGGCTCCGCCGCAACCGGGCGATCGGCTGGACCGTCGTGGCGCTCGTGGTCCTCGTGCTCACCCGGTCCTCGACCGTGCTGGCCGCCGGGGTCGTCGTCCTCGTCGCGCTCGCGGTCGCGCTCTGGATCCGCCGGGTGCCGACCGAACGTCGGACCCCGCGGTACCTGGCTGTCGCCGCGGGGGCGGTCGTGGTCGGCGTCGCCGCGTTCCTCGCCCGCGGTCAGGTGTCCGAGCTGCTCGGCAAGGGCTCGGACGCGACCGGCCGCGGCGTGATCTGGGAGCGGGTCGTCGGGCTCGCCCAGGAGCACGCCGTCGTCGGCTGGGGCTGGATCGGCTACTGGTGGCCGGGCATCCCGACGCTCGCCGACCTCGCCCACCGCAAGGGCGTCACGTACCTGCAGGCGCACGACGCCTACCTCGACGTCTGGATGCAGACCGGGATCATCGGGCTGCTCGTCTTCCTGGTGTACGTCGTCACCACCCTCAGCCGGTCCTGGGCCTCGGCCACCCGGATCGGCTACGACCGGACGCTGTCCCCGCGGTCCTTCGACCCGGTGTCGCTCCTGCCGCTGCTCGTCGTCGTGGCGCTCCTCGTGCAGTCGGTGACCGAGTCACGGCTGCTCTACCAGGGGAACTGGGTGCTGTTCACGCTCATCGCGATCAAGACCCGCATCGTGCTGGTCGGCGAGGAGCCCGTGTCGGCCGGCGACGGACCGCGCACACCACCGGCACGCCGCGAGTTCCGGACGCCCGCGCGCCGCTGACCCCGGCATGGTCGACCCGGCGACGCCGATGCCGGGCCGCCGACCCCGGCGCCGCGGGCGCGGACGCTCCTCGTCCGCCGGGTCATCGTCGGACGACGAGCCGATCGCAGGGCACCGCGGCCCGCCACGGTGCCGTCCGGAGTTCCGCCGACCCGAGCGCGGGGTCTGCCCGACAGGCCGCGGCGGCCGCCGGGACCTCGGCCGCCCACACCGGACCGGCGCTCCGTCTGGTCGCTCCCGGCGGGGCGTTCGTGACGGCGGCGACCACGACGGCGGTGACCACGCACCAGGCGAGGGCCGCCGCGCCCAGCCGAGCCGCGCCTCCCGTCCGCCCGACCGACCCGATGACCACCGACGCCCCGGCGACCGCCGCCGACACGAGCAGCAGTCCGGACGCCGCCGCGTAGCGGGACGGCGGCGCCCCCACCGCTACCGGGCCGAGGCCGACCCAGTCCTGCACCGGCGACCCGTTCACCGCGAGCGCCGCCCACCACACCACGAACGAACCGGCGCCGAGGGCGACGACGACCCATCGGGCACGGCCCCGACCGAGCACGACCGCCGCGACGAGCACCACACCGAGCAGCACGACCGGCACGACCACGACGCCCCACCCGTGCGTCCGCACCGCCTCGGCGACGACACCGACCCGGCGGTCCCACGCGCCAGCGACCGGCTGCAGCAGGTACCCGGCGAGGACGTCGGCCCCGTGGAGGTCTCCTGGGCGCGAGGCACGCTCGTCGGTCAGGGCCGTCTGGACCTGGACCGCGCTGCCGAGCACGGCGGCGAGGGTGACGGGCAGCTGGCGGAGGTCCACGCGCCCGCTCGCGGTCCGCGCCGGCGGCAGCCAGGCCACGAGGAGCAGCGGGAGGAACAGCGTCGCCAGCGGCTCGGTGAGCGCGCCGGCCAGGGTCACGACGGCGAGCGCCGCCGCACCCCACCACGTCCGGGCACGGTGGGTGGCCGTCCAGGGCACCAGGACGAGCACGTACCAGTGCAGGTTCGCGGCCGTCCCGCTGATCTCGACGGGCGCGAGGGGCAGCACGACGGGGACGGCGGCGAGCAGCACCCGGAGGGGCCACGGTCGGACGACGTCGCCGGACAGCAGGAACACGAGCGCGCACACGACACCGACGACCAGGCAGGCGAGACCCGAGACGGCGACGGCGTACCGCTCGACGGGCAGGAGCCACGCGAGGTCGACGACGATCCGCGG
>NZ_BACZ01000546.1 GCF_000333375.1 Curtobacterium sp. B18 | reverse complement strand
ACTGACCTTCTATGTCGGCGAGGTGCTGCAGGGGAAGGATCGCCGCTCGGTCGTGCTGGCCGAGGGCGCGAACCTCGACGCGCCGAAGTTCGTGCCGTGCGCCGGCAAGCCCCCGGCCGCCGTGTTCGATGTCGACGAGACGGTGCTGCTCAATCAGGGC
>NZ_BACZ01000547.1 GCF_000333375.1 Curtobacterium sp. B18 | reverse complement strand
GTCCTCGCCGACCAGATCAGCCGGGACGTCCGCGCCGGCCTGAGCGCCCCGCTCGTTGCGCTCTACCCGGCACTGGCGACCGCCTGATGCTGTGCCGGCCGGCTCCTCACGCCGGACACTGGCCGGCGCTGGCGACCGCCTGACGCCGGCGCTGGGCGGCTCCGCACACCGGACACTGGCCGGCTCTCACGCCGGGCGCTGACCGAATCCGCACGCCGGGCACTCGCCGAATCCGCACGCCGGGCACTCGCCGACTCCGCACGCCGGGCACTCGCCGGCTCCGGACGCCGACGACGACGCGCGGGGAGCCGGACAGTCCGGGGCACTGCCTCGTCACCACCGCGGGACGGGGTGTTCCGCGGGACGGGGCGTTCTGCGGGACCGCTGACCGTTCCGGTTCACGAAACCCGCGATCTGTGAACCGGAACGGTCACACCCGCGGAAGGATGCGGGCTGCGCCACGCCTCGGGTCAGCCGCAGGCACCGCGGGTCACCCGTGTGCGCCGCGGCTGGTGATCCCCGCGGTGTCGGCGGCGATCGCGGCGCGCTCCGACGCTGACAACCCCGCCCGGCGCAGCGCCCGGTCGAGGACGGCGGACTTCTGCACGAGGTACGCGTCGATGTCCGACGCCTCGGCCGCGGCCCGGCGCTTCACGGCGGCGTACTCGTCGCGGAGGCCGTCGTCCGCGCGCAGGGCATCGCGCACGCCCAGATGGTTCCGGAGCGCGAGCGACCCGTCTGCGACCACGTAGGTGTTGCTCGGGGCGAAGCGCTCGGGCGTCCGGAACGCCTGACGACCGGGGATGCCGAGATCGCCGCGGGGCACGAACCCGATCGCGGCGAGCGCCTCGACGGCAGCGGGCACGGCGGACTCGTCGACGACCACGTCGACGTCGATCACGGGCTTCGCGGCCAGCCCGGGGACGGCGGTGCTCCCGACGTGCTCGATCCGGTGCGGGACACCCGCGGCGAGGAGAGCACCGGTGTACGCGGTCCGGAGCACCACGAAGCGCCGCGGCCACTCCGCCCGGTACTCGACGACCTCGACCACACCGCTCCCTCGTCTCCGCGTGCACCGAGCACGGTACGCGCACCGGTGTCCCGACGGTCAGCGCGGCGTGCGAGGATCGATCAGTGCAACTCCCTCCCCCGGTCGCGATCGTCATCGCCGCCATGAGCGAAGAGGTCTCGGCGTTCGCCGGCCTCCTCGGTGGCGTCCCCATCCTGGACGGTCCGGTCGGCGGCCACGACGAGCACCACCTGCTCGACGTCGCCGGTGCGACGGTCGCGGTCCGACGCAGCGGGATCGGCTTCACGAACGCCACCGCCGCGGTCGCGCACGCCTTCCACGACTTCGGCTCGGGCATCCCGGTGATCAGCGTCGGCACCGCAGGTGGGCTGATGCGCGGCGTCGAGATCGGCGACGTGATCGTCGGCGACCGCTACGTCAACCTCAACGCGGACGCCACGGCGTTCGGCTACGCGCTCGGCCAGGTCCCGGGCATGCCGACCGGGTACGCACCCGACGACCGGCTCGTGTCGCTCGCCCTCGCGTCGGACACCGGGGACCGCCTCCGCGCCGCGACGATCGGCTCGAGCGAGATCTTCGTCACCGAGGGTCGTGCCCGCGCGCTCCGGACCGCGTTCCCGTCCGTCGCCGCGGTCGACATGGAATCAGCGGCGATCGCGCAGTTCGCCCACGTCCACGACATGCCGTTCGTGTCGGTGCGGTGCATCAGCGACCTGTGCGCGCCGGACGGCGACGAGTTCAAGGAACACCTGGACGACGCGGCGGCCCGTGCCGCCCGGGTGGTGCACGACGTCGTGACCGGGCTCGCCGCACGAGCGGAGTCCTAGCGCGCGGCGGTCTCGAGCATCGCGACCACGTGCGGGGTGCTCCAGCGCAGGAGTGCCGCGCCAGGCGGGTGCTCGAGGTCCTCGCCCCAGATCGCGACGGCCGCACCGGACATCGGAGCGGCGAGGCGCTTCCCGGAGTCCCCGTCCCAGTCGCGGAGTGACCAGTGCGCACGGAGATCCTCGGCCGCGTACCGACTGTCGGCCGGGTCCAGGTCCGTCGGCACCTCGTAGAGGTAGTACGAGTCGTAGTTCAGCAGGTCGATCCCGGCCGCGGCCAGGTCGGGCGCCGACGCTCGCCGCTCCCGCCGTTCGCGCCGTTCCGCCTGGTCCTCGGTGTCGCCGTCGAAGCTCCAGTACGTGACGTGGATGCGGGGGTCCAGCCGGCCGATGGCCGTCCGGTCGATCCCGTCGTTCCAGGCCCAGACCTGCCGGTCGCCGGCCGCGGCGGCCATCGTGTTCAGCCAGCGCACCCGCTGTGCGGCGGTGACGTCATCGCCCCACTCGTCCCCGCCGATGTGCACGGTCCGGCTGGACGGGAACGTCCGGGTGACCTCGGCGATGACTCGGGCCGCCAGCGCGGAACTCTCCGGCGCCGACGTGTCGAGTTCGCTCGCACCCGCCCGGAGCCGGTCGACAAACGCCTTCCCGTGCCGGGCCTCGAGGAGGGCGAACGCGGCAGCCATGTGGCCCGGGGTGTCGACCTCGGGCACGATCGCGATGCCCCGGCGCGCGGCGTGCGCGGAGATCGCCCGTGCCTGCGCGACGCTCAGGAACGGTCGCCCGGTGACCCGACTCGTCCAGACACCGTGGTCGAGGTCGGCGTCCGCGAGCGTCTGCCCGAGGACCGCGCTCTCGATCCCGACGTTCTGGTCGTCGGTGAGGTGCAGGTGCAGGAAGCGGCCGCCGTGGTCGGCGAGCAGGTCGATGTACCGCTCGATGAGCGGCACCGGGTAGTACGCGCGAGCGACGTCGAGCATCACGCCGGTCTCGGGGCGTGCGCCGGTCGTGCGCGTCGTCGTGACGCTCCGAGCCGAGGCCCGGCAGTCGGGCAGTGAGAAGACCCCGGTGCAGGCGAGGACGGCGTACGTCCCGGCCGGCACGCGCTGCGGAGCAGTGTGCGTCGCCCGGAGCGTGGCACTCGCACCCGGTGCGAGCGACCGGACCGCGACGTGACCGAGGGTGTACCTGCGGCTCCCGGCCGTCAGTGCGAGCCAGGCGTCGACCGCCGGCTTCCGCACCGTGGTGGTGTTCTCGACGGTCACCGCGGTGCGGACCGTGGTGCCGGTCGCGGTGGCGGTGCTGGTCGCGGTGACCTGCACGACCGTCAGCCGCGGTGCCGCGGACCCGACGGCGGTCTCCGGTGGTCCGGCGATCGCGTCGACCCCGACCACGACCCCGGCGGCCAGGGCGATCGCGAGCCCGACGGCGACGGTCCGCCGCAGGACGCGAGGTGTTCCGCCCCGATCACCTCTCCCAAGCCGCACAGCGCCCCGCCCTCGAACCCGCACCTCGTGCTCGCGCCCACACCATCAGGCTCTCGCGAGCGTACCGGATCACCCGGCGTCGGAAGGAACCACCATGATGAAGCAGCTCGCCGCCGTCGTCATCGGACTCAGCCTCCTCGGCGGGTCCGTCGTTGCCGTGTCACCGGCGGAGGCATCGTCGACGCCGCACTACCTCTGCTACCGCGGCACCTCGATACCGCAGAACCTCACCGCGAACACGAGCCCGAAGAAGTGCAACGGGATCTACCGGATCACGGTCGGCGGGAAGATGGTCGCGCAGGTCGACAACCGCAAGGTGAAGAACTGGGCGGACTTCTCCAGGCGCATGCAGGCGGGGTACCAAGCGTCGCAGCGATGGTGTGCGCAGAACTCCCTCACGTGCACGATCGTCACGTCAGTGGGTTCACTCCTGCTCGGCGGCGTCTTCTCGCGCACGGCGACGGCCTAGTACCGTGAGCACCATGTCTCCGGCTCAGGCTCGGAAGTACGTGACGTCCCTCACCGTCACCCTCGCCATCGGCGTCGTGCTCCTCGTTCTGGGTGTCGCGATGGCTGATGCACTCCTCCGGACCGCCGGCCTCTCCCTCACCGTGGTGATGACCCTGCTCCTGGTCGTCCAGGCGGTGCGCTCGCACCGAGGCCGCTAGCAAGGAGGAGCCCTCGAGCACCGTCGCGCACACCGGCGACGACGTCTTGCAGCGTCTCGTCGAGGGACTGCTCGCTCGTGTCGAGCCACCACCCTCGGTCCCCGAACCCCTCCCGCATCGACCGGTCGAGGTCTGCGTAGCCGTCGAAGGCGAAACGCTCCTCGACCGGTCGGCGTTCGTTCCGTGCACGGCAGGCGGACGGCCCCGGTGCGAGCACCACCAGCGACGTCCGCACCGGCGGGAGCCGCCGCACGAGCCGGTCGAGGTGCTCGCCGTCGGGAACGACACCGTCGATCACGGTCGTGAACCCGGACGCCACGAAGTTGGTCGCGAGTGCCCCGGTGTTCCGGATGCAGAGATCGACCTGGCGGGCGGCCTCGTCCGCTGGTCGCCCGAGGGGCCAGACGGCTCCGGAGACGACCATGGCGTTGAGGTCGTCGGCCGCGATCCGCGCGCTGCGCGGTGTCGCGGCGGCGAGCATCCGGCTGATGGTGGACTTCCCGGCACCGGGCATCCCCGTGACGATCACGATCTCGGCGTCCACGCTCCGATCGTGCTCCACGAGCACGCCGACCGTCGACCGCACGGGGTCAACCGGTCGTCGGCGCGAGGAGCTGGAACATGACGTGGTCCCGCCACGCCCCGTCGATCCGGAGGTACTCGGGCGCGAGGCCGTAGCGCTCGAACCCCGCGGCGAGCAGCGCCCGCTGGGAGCCCAGGTTCTCGGGCAGCGTCTCGGCCTGGACGCGGTGGAGACCGAGGACCTCGAACGCATGGGCCGCCGCGGCCCGGACCGCTCGCGAGGCGTGTCCCTGACGGAGCCGATCGGCGCGGATCCAGTAGCCCATCGCGCACGACTGCAGCGCACCGCGGGTGATGCCGCTCAGTGTGATCCGGCCGAGCAGTTCACCGTCACCCGACTCGATCACGAACGGGACGGACGTGCCGGCGCGCTCGGCGGCGAGCGCCTGGACGATGACGTCGTGCTGCCCCGCCTCGGTGAAGTACGACCGCGCACGCGTGGGTTCCCACGGCCGCAGGTGCTCGGCACTCGCGGTGACCACGGCAGCGAGCATCGCGGCGTCGTGGACGCTGATGAGCCGCAGGCGCGTGTCCATGGCGGAGGGTGTGGGATTCGAACCCACGAGACATCTCTGCCCACCTGTTTTCAAGACAGGCTCCATCGGCCGCTCGGACAACCCTCCAGCGACGCGACCACGTGGCGAGACGTGATCGCGTCCCGGGAAGTCTACCGGGCTAGCGCGGCAGGGAGTCGAGCGCGGCCGCGAGGCCGTCGTCGGTCACGCCAGCGGTGATCTCGTTGCCCGCGTCGACGACGTCGTCGGGCGCCTGGCCCATGACGACGCCGCGGCCGGAGGTCGACGCCCACCGCAGCATGTCGATGTCGTTGCGGCCGTCACCGGCGGCGAAGACCCGGGAGCGCGGGATGTCGAGCCACTCGCGCACGCGTTCCATCGCGGTGGCCTTGGTGACACCGAAGGGTGCGATGTCGAGCCACGACGTCCAGCCGACCGAGTAGGACACCTTGTGCAAGCCCATCTGCTCGACGACCTGCAGGAAGTCCTCGGTGTCGTGGCCCGGGGAGATGACGACGACGCGGGTGGCCTCGACGCCGAGCAGCTGCTCGAACGGCACGTGCTCACCGGCGACGGTCATCGTGTCGTCCGGGAAGTTGCCGGAGAGCAGGAAGTGGCCCGTCTGGTCCTCGACGCCGAACGCGGCGTTCTCGAGGGCGCCGTGGATGGTCCGCAGCACCTCGCTCGGGTCGAACTGCTCGACGTGCACCCGCTCGTAGGAACCGTCTGGGCGGCGCGCGAGGGTGAGCGCACCGTTCGCGCAGACGAGGTACTTCGGCTCGATGCCGAGCGTGTCCAGCAGCGGCACGGTCATGCCCTCGCTGCGACCGGTGGAGAGCATGACCTCGTGCCCGGCGGCCTCGGCAGCGTGCAGTGCGGCGATCACGGCGTCGGTGACGACCCCGTCCTCGCGCATGGTGGTGCCGTCGATGTCGAGCGCCACCAACCAGCGCTTCGTGCGGGCGGGCGCTCCCGCACCCGCCGCGCCGTCGACGAACCGACCCTGCGTGCTCATCGGGGCTCGATCACCTCGACGCCGCCGAGGTAGGGACGGAGGACCTCCGGCACGACGACCGAACCGTCGGCCTGCTGGTGGGTCTCGAGGATCGCGACGATCCACCGCGTGGTCGCGAGCGTGCCGTTGAGGGTCGCGACGGGCGCGGTCTTCCCGCTCTCGGTGCGGTACCGGATGTCGAGGCGACGCGCTTGGAAGGTCGTGCAGTTCGACGTCGAGGTGAGCTCGCGGAAGGTGCCCTGCGTCGGGACCCAGGCCTCGATGTCGTACTTGCGCGCGGCGCTCGTGCCGAGGTCGCCGCCGGCCACGTCGATCACGCGGTAGTGCAGCCCGAGGTCCTGCAGCATCTGCTCCTGGTAGCCGACGAGCTTGGCGTGCTCGGCCTCGGCCTGGTCCGGGTGGACGTACGCGAACATCTCGAGCTTGTTGAACTGGTGCACGCGGAGGATGCCGCGGTTGTCCTTGCCCGCCGACCCCGCCTCGCGGCGGTAGCAGGTCGACCAGCCGGCGTAGCGCAGGCCGTCGCCATCTTCGAACGACAGGATCTCGTCGGCGTGGAAGCCGGCGAGGGCGACCTCGCTCGTGCCGGTCAGGTAGAGGTCGTCGGCCTCGAGCCGGTACACCTCGGCCGCGTGCTCGCCGAGGAAGCCCGTACCGGCCATGGTCTCGGGGCGCACGAGCGTCGGGGTGATGAGCGGCTCGAACCCGGCGGCGATCGCGCGGTCGAGGCCGAGCGACATCAGGGCGATCTCCAGCCGGGCGCCGAGGCCGCGCAGGAAGTAGAACCGCGAGCCGGAGACCTTCACGCCGCGCGGGATGTCGATGATGCCGAGGTGCTCGCCGAGATCGGCGTGGTCCTTCGGCTCGAAGTCGAACTCGGGCTTCGTGCCGACGGTGCGGAGCGTGACGAAGTCGTCCTCGCCGCCCTTCGGCACGTCCGGCAGCACGACGTTGGGGATGCTCCGGACCACCGCGTTGAAGGACTCCTCGGCGGCGGTGACGGTCGCCTGCGCCTCCTTCACCTGCGCGGCGAGCGCCTGGGCCTGCTGCACGAGCGCGGCCTTCTCGTCCTTCGGGGCCTTCGCGACGGTCTTGCCGAAGGCGTTCTGCTCGGCCCGGAGGGACTCGAACGAGGTGATCGCGCTCCGCCTGGCCGCATCGGCGGCGACGGCCTCGTCGACGACGGCGACGGAGGCGCCGCGCGCCTCCTGCGAGGCCTTGATGACGTCAGGGTTGTCGCGCAGGAGCTGGGGATCGATCACCGGATCATCCTAGCCAGCGCCGGTTGCGGGCCGGGTGCGAGGCGGGTCCGAGGTGGGTGCGAGACGGCCTGGAGGCGCGGTGCGGGCCCGCCCCGCGCCTCCAGGCCCGCGACGGGTCGATCCCGGCATCCCCTCGCAGCATCCGATCGGTACCGTTGGCTGCATGTCGACCCCATCGGAGACCGCGTCTGCGGGCCAGGACGCCCTCCAGACCGAGCAGCGGACGGCCGCGGTGGTCTACAACCCGGTCAAGGTCCACCTGCCGACCCTCAAGCGCACCGTCGAGAAGCACCAGCAGGAGGCCGGTTGGGCCGAGACCCTCTGGTTCGAGACGACCGAGGAGGACCCGGGCGGCGGGATGGCCCGCGCAGCGCTCGAGGCCGGAGCCGACGTCGTCGCCGCCGCCGGTGGGGACGGCACCGTCCGTGCCGTCGCCGAGGTGGTGCACGGGTCGGACGCCTCGCTCGCGCTGCTGCCGAGCGGCACGGGCAACCTCCTCGCGCGCAACATGAAGCTGCCGCTGGACGACCTCGGCGGGATGGCGAAGGCGATCTTCGTCGGGCACGACCGGCCGATCGACTTCGGGCTCCTCGGCGTCGAACGTCCGGACGGGTCCCGCGACAAGTACGGGTTCGTCGTGATGGCCGGTCTCGGGCTCGACGCCCGCATGATCGCCAACACCCGGCCCGAGCTGAAGAAGCGCGTCGGGTGGCTCGCGTACCTCGACTCGCTGCTCCGCTCGGTGCGCGACGCCGACGGCTTCGAGTTCAAGTACCGGCTGGACGAGTCGGCGCGCAACGGCTCGGTCCGGGCGCACTCCGTCATCGTCGGCAACTGCGGGATGCTGCAGGCCAACGCCATGCTCCTGCCCGACGCCGAGATCGACGACGGTGTGTTCGACATCGTCGTGATGCGCCCGCGCGGCTTCTTCGGCTGGGTCCGGATCGGCGCCCGGGTCTTCTGGGAGAACGCGATCCTGCGGTCGTTCCGTCGGTCGGCCCTGTCCGACACGCTGATCGGCCGCCGGATCACCACGGCCGCGAAGCAGGAGCGCCCGCTGCGGTACATGCGCGGCGAGGAGTTCACGCTGCGGCTGTCGAAGCCGGACGAGTTCGAGATCGACGGCGACCCGGTGGGCGAGATCCTCGC